>DATIOP010000149.1:0-3450 GCA_035472975.1 Gemmatimonadales bacterium | reverse complement strand
GCCCGAGGCTCGGCAATCCCGCGATAGTCTTTGGTCTCGGATTTGTGCTGAGCGGGATGATCGAAACAGGCCAGATCTTCCTGCCCGGACGGTTTCCCTCTCCAATAGACGTGACGACCAACTCATTCGGGGCTTTTCTCGGCGCCGCACTGCTGGAGGCCATCGAGCCCAGGATTCAACTGACTCCGGGCGTGGTTGACCGGCTGGCGCTCGAACTCCCGATGATGGGGCTGTTGTACCTGCTGGTGCCACTTCTCTGGGTAAGCAGTTTCGCGGGAAGAAGCCAACCGGGCCGCTGGTCGTTGACCGTCTTCATTGGTCTCATCGGTGCCGCGGTGGTTTCAGCGCTCTATCGTCACCGCTTCGGGCCAGCCGGGGCGATCAGCGCTCTGGGGACGGCCCTGGTCGCGGCACTGGGTTTCCTGGTCGGGGCCCTTCCGGGATTCGTGGTGAATCCCATCCTCCTCGGGCTAAGTACGACCGCTGTTGCGTTCGCAACCTTCCTGTTCGCTCTGATTCCGGGCCCAGACACCGGTGTCGACCGCCGGTTTGAAGGTGCCTTACTCAAGCGGATCATCCCTGCGTTCCTCGTCTACCTGCTGCTACTGGCGGTGTGGCCACCGGTGTTGCACTCGTGGCGGTGGCCTCCGGCATGGGGGTTGGTGCCGGAGTTGGAACACGTTTCGACTGAGGAGGTCATGAGTCTCCTCGAGTACATCGCAGGCTTTACCCTGCTGGGCTATGCCCTGGCCGAACAACGGGGCCGTCGTGAGGAGCCGATGCGGCTGCTGATGCCTCGCACCGCACTCCGTGGCGCCGCATGTGCCGCCGTGCTGGAACTGGCCTCCGCCTTTCACGAAGGAAGCAGAGCAAGCGGACTGAGACTGCTGATGTCGGTGGTGGCTGTGGGATACGGCTCGGCGTTGTACGCGGCCCAGCGCGCTCACATCAGGACAGTTCTTAAGCGATCCTAATCAGAGGAGATTGGCACGGCTCTCCGGAAGGGGTTCTGCTCAACCCCTGGGATGGAACTGCCGATGGACGGATCTCAAGTACTCCCGATCGACGTGAGTGTAAATCTGCGTGGTGGACAAGTCCGCGTGTCCCAGCATCTCCTGGACGGCGCGCAGATCGGCCCCGCCCTCCAGCAAATGGGTCGCAAAAGTATGGCGCAACGTGTGGGTTGTCACGCGCTTGCGGATTCCCGCGTCGCGCGCCCGGGCCTTCACGATGCCCCACGCTCCCACCCGAGAAAGCGGCTGGCCTCGCGCGTTCAGCAGTACCCGATCCTTGCTCTTCCCGCGGTCGAGGCCCGGGCGGACCTGGTGCAGGTAGACTGAAACCGCTCCGATCACCTTCCGGCCAACCGGGACCAGCCGCTCCTTGGAGCCCTTACCCAGAACGCGGACCAAGCCTTCGTTGAGCCAGAGGTTGTTCAGCGTCAGGCCGCACAGCTCGGAGACCCGCAGCCCGGCGCCATACCCGAGTTCGAGGAGGGCACGGTCCCTCCACGCCAGGGGCTCTTCAACGCGAGGGGCTGAAAGAATGGCCTCCATGTCGGGCACGCTGAGGGTATCGGGAAGTTTCCGCCCTCGTTGCGGGGTCTCGAGCCGGTCGGAGGGATCGCCAGACACAAGCCCTTCGCCGACGAGGAAGCCGAAGTAGGTCCGTACGGCAGAAACCTCGCGCCGAATCGTAGCCGCGCTAAGGCCGAGGTCTTTGAGGGCGAAAACGAAATCGCGCAGGAATGCCCGGGAGATTCCCGACGGCTCGCTCACCTTACGCCCGACCGCGAACTGGGCCAGCCGGCGGAGGTCTCGCAGGTAGTTCTCGACCGTGTTCCCGCTGCTGCCGGCCTCGAAGCTCAGGTAGTCTCGAAACCGGTCCAGATGGAACTGGCGGTCCAAGTCGGGCGGCCGTTTCAGGATACGCCTCAAAGTGAATCGTGTGTCAGCGAATGCGAATAGCCTGTGTCAGGGAAATTCGACTAGACGCTGTTTGGGGGAGACCCATATTCGACTGGCTATGACAGTTTGACCAAACCTCGCTGCAATTACTCCAGGATTGAGACTTAATAGATAGCCGAGGCAGATCTACTCTGCAGGAGGGTCAAGTGAACCGTCGTACCATCGTTCTTGTTGCTGCGGTTGCGGTACTTGGCGGATGTATGAGCGAGAACGAACCTACCGCCCCCGCGTCCCAGCCGTCCGACGCAATCCTTCCCATAGGCGGCGTACCGAACCGCTACATCATCACTCTCCGGCAAGGCAGCCGGGACATTCAGTCGGAGGCAACCCGGCTGAGCAAGGACCATCGTGGCAGGGTGACGGCGGTTTACGAAAGCGCCCTGCGCGGCTTCGCGGTGGAAATGCAGCCGTCCGACATCGCGGAACTGAGAAAAGACCCTGACGTGGCCGCGATCGAGCCCGATCAGATTGCGAGCATTTCAGGGACCCAATCCCCTGCACCGTCCTGGGGTCTGGACCGGATAGACCAGCGCAACCTGCCGCTCAGCCACAGCTACACTGTCGGGCCCAATGGCAGCGGCGTCCACGTCTACATCATTGACACCGGAATCCTGCGCACCCACGTGGACTTCGGAGGGCGCGCGGTATTCGGTTTCGATGCGATCCAGGACGGCAACGGCATGACCGATTGCCATGGCCATGGCACCCACGTCGCCGGAACAGTAGGTGGAGCGACCTACGGAGTTGCCAAGGCCGTAAGGCTTCACGCAGTGCGAGTGCTCGATTGCACCGGGTCAGGTCTGATTTCTCAAGTCATCGCCGGGGTCAACTGGGTGACGTCGCACCGCATCAAGCCGGCGGTCGCCAACATGAGCTTGGGTGGCGGTTTCTCACAGGCCTTGAACACCGCGGTTGCCAATTCAATCAAGGCGGGTGTCAGCTACACCATCGCCGCGGGCAACAGTAACCTGGACGCGTGCACGGTGTCCCCGGCAAGCACTCCGGCGGCGATCACCGTCGCAGCCTCGGACAGCACCGACGTGCGGGCCAGCTTCTCCAACCTCGGCACCTGTGTGGATCTGTTTGGACCCGGTGTCGCGATCACGTCCGACTGGAATGCCAGCAATACCGCTACAATGGTGTTGAGTGGTACCTCTATGGCCGCCCCGCACGCAGCTGGGGTGGTGGCGCTCTATCTCCAGACTCACCCGACGGCCACGCCGGCCAACGTCCGGTATGCTCTGGCCAGTACCGCGACCGGGGGCCTCATCGGCAGCGCCGGAATCGGAACGCCGAATCTGCTGCTCTTCACCGGGCTGTTCGGCACCACTCCGGGCAACTTGCCGCCGCTCGCCAAGTTCGACTTCACCTGTACGGCTCTGGGATGCGACTTCGATGCCCGGTCATCCCAGGACGATCAGGGAGTGGTTTCACAGAGCTGGGCCTTCGGCGACGCGACCAACGGCTCGGGCATCCAGCCGCA
>DATIOP010000148.1:0-16490 GCA_035472975.1 Gemmatimonadales bacterium | reverse complement strand
TAGGTCTGCTCGCCGCCAGCGCACTGCTTTCCATCGTCATCGCGCCTCTCAGCATCCTGGTCGTGGACCGGATCAAGCACACGGAGTGGGCGGTCCCCCCGATGCAGGTTGCCCAGACCGTGCTGGTATCGGTGCTGGTTCCGCTCGTGCTTGGGTATGCCGTCCGCGTAAAGGCGCCCAATCTGGCGGCGAAAATCGCCGATCCCATCAACAAGTTCTCGATGGCGCTCTTGCTCCTCGCCTTCCTGCCCATCCTCTATTTCTCCCGGAACATGATCTGGGATCTGGTGGGCAGGGGAGTCATTATCACGCTAGTGCTGTTCACGGTCGTGGGGCTGACGGTCGGCCACATGCTGGGTGGACCCGATCCGCACAACCGGGGAGTCCTCGCGCTTGCCACCGCGACCCGCCATCCTGGGGTAGCGATGGCGATCGCAGCACTTAACTTCCCCGATCAGCGAGCCGCCCAGATCGTGATCATGTATCACCTGATCCTCGGCGCGATCGTTTCCTTCCCTTACGTGAAGTGGCAAGCCCGGGTCAACGCAGCATCCCGGGGCAACGCCACTGCATGAAAACGCCCATGTGGCCGAGCCTCGAAGCGAGGGTTTGTGGGAATAGTGAATCCTGCCGTGCTTGGATCGCTCTTCGCTGGAAGCCTGACCCTCGGCATTGTGCTCATGCTCGAGCTGGGTCGCCGGATCCGGCGGGTGCAGCAGGTTCGGCATGGAGACGAAATGGCCAAGGGCCTGGGGGCCGTCGAGGGAGCGGTCTTCGGGGTCATGGGCCTGCTCCTGGCGTTCACCTTTTCCGGCGCCGCGATCCGCTTCGATCTCCGGCGCCAGCAGATCATCGATGAAGCCAACAACATCGGCACCGCCTACCTCCGGCTGGACCTGCTCCCGCCTGAGGCACGCACGGTGATCCAGGAGAACTTCCGGCAATACGTCGATGTGAGGCTCGAGACCTACCGCGCCATCCCCGATACCGCCCGGGTGAACGCGGCGCTGACCCGGATGGCCGAGCTGCAACAGGAGATCTGGACCCGTTCGGTCACCGCGGCTCACGAGGTTCCCGGTCCTCAGGCGACCATGCTCCTCATGCCGGCGCTCAACGAGATGTTCGATATCGCGGCTACCCGGCTCGCGACGACCAGGCTGCATCCGCCGCCCATCATCTACGGCATGCTGTTCGTCCTGACCCTCATCTGCTCCTTTCTTGCCGGCTATGACATGGGAGCGGAGGCAACACGCAGCTGGGTACACATGCTGGGCTTCGCGCTGATCCTGGGCATCGCCGTTTATGTAATCGTGGATCTCGAATTTCCCAGGTTGGGGCTGATTCGACTGGATTCGTTCGACCAGCTGCTGGCGAACGTCCGGGCGCAGATGAGGTAAGGGATGGATCCCATGCGTTAGCGGAGGGGTATGATGACGCGGGTATCACTTCGAATGGCGCTGCTTCTCTTCCTGTCCCAGGCACCGGTGCTTACGGCCCAAATCTCGGATTTCAGCCTTCCACCCAGCGGCATTCTGCCCAACTACGACCGGGTCCTCATCGGCCAGCGCGAAGGGCTGGAGGGAGGCGCCTTTGTGGCCCGGACCGACGATGCTGGGGCCGGGTGGTATAATCCGGCCGGCCTCGCGTTGAGCGAAAAGAGCGGGCTCAACGCGAGCTCCAACGCCTACGAGCTGACGACGGTCACCCTGGAGGGCATCGGGGCGGCCAAGGGCAGCACGCGATTCAGTCCCAGCGGCACCTACTTCGGCGCCGTCCTCGGCGCACCGATCATCAAGAATCCCAACGTGCGCCTGGCGTTCTTCTATGCCAAACCGGTGTCCTGGTCCCCCGGCACACTGGCTGGCGCCTTTACGGTCAACTCGGGGGGGAACGAGGAGCAGTTCTCCTACACCTCGACCGCGAACTTCAGCACCATCATTCCCGGACTCGCAGCCGGCTTTCGCCTCGGGAAGGAATTCCGCGTTGGGGCAAGCGCGGGCCTCGGCATGACGAACCTGCACCAGGTCCAGTCGGTTGGAGACCAGTTGATCACTCCGGGAGTCTCCTCGACCACGGCCACCCGGAGCGTCTCGACCGATGGCAGCATTTATAACGTTCTGCTCACCGGAGGAGTACAGTGGGATGCGGGGAGCAAGGTAAAGGTCGGCGGAAGGATCACGAGCCCGGGAATCCGGATTGGCGGGAGCAGCAAGCTGCTCTATTCCCAACTGGTCTTCTCCGGAGCCGGCTCGCGCGAGATCGGGTTCAGGGACGAGGACGCCAAACTGGATTACAAGATTCCCGTGGAACTGACGGGAGGTATCGCGTTTCTCTTCGACCGCTTCCAGCTCGAAGGGGACGTCCGCTATCACGGCAGCGCCAGTACCTATACCCTGCTCTCCAGCAGTGCACTGGCTTCGCTTGTCACGACCGACGCCAACGGCGTACCGACCGCGTCCATGCTTCCTTTCGTCCCGGTTCAGGAGAAGGCTGACCCGGTATTGAATGTGGCCATCGGCGGCCACTATCTCCTGAGCAAGCGGTTCCGAGTCCACGCCGGGTTCTTCACCGACGCCTCACCCGTCGCCAATCCCGACTCCAGCGACTTCCGCACCGTAGATCTGCTGGGCGCCTCGGCGGGAGTATCCTTCAGCTGGACGCACCTCTCCGGTTCTCTGGGAGTGGCCGGCTCCTGGGGTACGACCGATAACCGCACGGTTGGTCCCTCCCTGGGTGGGGTCGCGGGCAACACCAAGATCAAAGTCAGCTCCTTTACCATGCTCTATGCGATTTCGTACGCGTTCTGATAACCTGATTCACCATTTAGAGGGAATTCTCATGCGCACCGTTGCAGCCATCATTGCTCTTTCTCTCGCCGCCACTCCTCTCCTGGCCCAGGACGACGCCAAAATCCAGGCGGCGCGCGCCGAGGTCCAGGCGGAGCGCACCAAACTGGTCGCCGCAAACCTGCCGTTGACCGAGGAAGAGAGTGCCAAGTTCTGGCCCCTTTACAATGAATATCGCGCGGAGGCAGGCAAGCTCAGCGACCGTGCCGTGGCCATGATCAAGGACTACGCCGCTAATTACGAGAAGATGACGGACGAGAAGGCGCGAGACCTGCTCAAGCAGCAGCTCCAGCTGGAAGAAGACCGGATGAAGCTGCGCAAGTCGTACGCGGGTAAGTTCGAGAAGGTGATGCCCGCGAAGAAAGTGGCGCGCTACTACCAGATTGAAAACAAGCTGGATATCGCGGTCCAGTACGAGGCGGCAACCTCGATCCCCCTGGTCCAGTAGCGAGACACTCGAGCAAACGACCCTCCTCCGGGCCTTGACCGGCCCGGCTGGAGGGGTACACTCAACGCAATCGGTCGCGGACTCCTCGCGACCCGTAGCATCAGGCAGACCGATCGTGGAGTCTTCGTGAACCCCCCTCTCAAAACTGCGCCTCTCCTCGGTGAGTCGCCCCGCCAGTCGCGTGGCCGTGATCGCGCTCTCAGCGATGGCGCCGCGGCCCTGAGCACGCTGGGGATAGGGCTGGCATCCCTCGATTCCGATCTGCGCTATCTCGAGATCAACGAGTGGCTGGCCAGCGCACAGGGGCTTTCCGCATCCGAGCATCGGGGCCGGTTGCTGAGTGAGACAGTGCCGCACCTTGCCGGAGAACTGGAGCCGGTACTCCGCCGGGTGCTTACCACCGGCCTCGCGGCGCTCGACGTTCCAATCCGGGAGTCGGGCACCGGAGTCCAGACTGCCCGACACTGGCTGGTCCGCTGCTACCCGGTTCGGGAAGAAGCCGGTGGTATAGCAGGTGTGAACTGTGTGATGGAGGAGATCACCGACCGGGTGCGGGCCCAGGAGGCTCTCGCCGCCAGTGAGGCAGCTTTACGGCACAGCCATGCCCGCACCCGGAGCCTGGCCGGCCGGTTGATCACGGCCCAGGAGACCGAACGGACCCGGATCGCCCGCGAGCTGCATGACGATGTGAGCCAGCGACTCGCCACGCTCGCCATCGGGTTGAGCAGTCTGAGGCGCGAACTACCACCGGGCTGCGCGCATCTGAGTGACGAACTTCAGCAGTACCAGGACTGGGCCGTGGAGATGGCGGACGATGTCCGGAATCTCTCGCATGAGCTTCACCCCGGTGTGCTCCGGCACGCCGGACTGCCAGCCGCATTGAAGAGCGTCTGCTGCGAGGTGGAACGGAAGCGAGGGCTGGCGGTGAGTCTCGAAGCTCCCGACCAGCTGGAGGACGTGCCGCCCGAGATTGCGCTGTGTCTCTATCGTGTCGCCCAGGAAACCCTGCACAACGCCGCGTCCCACGCCCGGGCCCGCCATGTCCTCGTCAGCCTCACCGCTCGGGAGGAGGAACTCGAGCTCTCGGTACGGGATGACGGATGCGGCTTCGACCTGGCCGCCGCCCGACGGCGCGGAGGGCTCGGTCTGCTGAGCATTGACGAACGTGTCCGTCTGGTCGGCGGCGTGGTCGAGTTGAGGACGGCGCCCACCCGCGGGACGACGGTCTCGGTCCGGATACCCTTCGCGGAGAGGAATGCATCATGAGCCGGACCGTGGCCGAGCGCCCCAAGATCAGCGATCTCGCCAAACGACCACGTCGTGGCAAGGGCCCTAACGCTCCGCTTCGCCTGCTGCTGGCGGACGATCACGTGATCTTGTTGGAGGCCTTGCGCCGCTTGCTGGAGCCGGACTTCACGGTCTTGGCAGGGGTCACCTCGGGACGTGAGCTGGTAGAAGCCGCGGTTCTTCTCAAGCCGGATGTCGTGGTCTCGGACATCTCAATGCCGGGGATGAACGGACTCAAGGCTGGCAGGGAAATCCTGGAGCGGCTCCCCAAGACTCGCCTGATCATCCTGAGCATGCACGACGATCCGGCGCTTCGAGACGAAGCATTTCGGCTCGGCGCGTCGGACTACGTGCTCAAGACTGCCGCCCCTGAGCGGCTGGTTGCGGCGGTCCGGGCCTCGATCGAAGCAAGCGCTCGTCCGTTGGTGCGGGAAGCGACTAACACACTTTCACTCCGGGAGCGCGAGGTCCTGCGGCTACTGGCTCAGGGACATACGATGAAGGAAGCGGCACTCCTTCTGGGAATCACGCCGCGCACGGTGGCATTCCATAAGTACCGGATCATGCGGGCACTCTCAGTGGAGACCGGCGCCGGGCTGATGCGCTACGCCGTGGAACAACGTCTGGTCTGAGTCTCCAGCGATTGTCAGTTGGGATCAGGCGGCTCGGGGAGAGAGACCAAGTGCGGCCATCGTCGCCTGATCGGAGACGATTTCGGCAAACGCCTGTACCGCCCGGGGGTCGAATTGGGTGCCCGCGCCTCGGTAGATGATGCGCGAGGCCTCTTGTACCGACATGCTCCGACGGTAGGGTCGATCGGAAACGAGTGCGTCGAATACGTCGGCCACCGACGTGACGCGTACCAGCCAAGGGATGTCTTCCCCCGCCAGACCATCGGGATATCCCTTCCCATTGAACCATTCGTGGTGGTGCCGGACGATCGGCAGGATGTCCGCAAAGGCTTCCATCGGAGCGAGAATGCTGGCCCCGATCGCTGGATGGGAGTTGATCCGCTCGCGCTCCTCCGGCGTCAGCGGACCGGGCTTGTCCAGAATGGTTGATGGCACGCTGATCTTCCCGATGTCGTGCAGCAAGCCACCGCGATGCAGCTGCTCCAGCTCTGTCTCGTTCAGCGTCAGCTTCCGACCGAGGGCCAGGGCCACGGAGGTGACCCGCTCGGAGTGACCCGCCGTCCACGGTGAGTTGGCGTCCACCGTTCTGGCCAGCGCGCTGAGTGCCCCCATGCTCAGGTCCTTGAGTCTCACCAGCAGGCGACTCGAACCGAGCGACACCGCCGCGCTGTCCGCCAGGCGGCGCAGGTGGTCGAATCCCGCCTCGTCGACCGTCAGACCGGCGGGCAGGCGGATCACGAGAGCGCCGGCTAGTTCGGATCGTTCGAACAACGGCAGAATCAAGAAGTCTGATTCCCCAAGACTCGTTGCGAAGCCGGTGTAGCTGCGCCCGTAGTTCCCCGATCTCAGATGGAGATGGTGAGGAGAGGTAGTCAGCTCCTCAAGCTCATAGGCCGAAATCTGGCAAGTGAGCAGGACTCCGTTGCCGGTGTGGACTGACCATGCCCTGGAGCCAGATTTGTCGGGCACCGCCAGTCCTGCTTCGCCTGCCGAAATGGTTTTCGCCACCGCCAGCCTGACGCTGCGAACGATTTCTTCGAGCTCGGCGCCGGCGAGCGCTACTCCCTGAATGTCTCCGATCGCCGAAAGCAGGCCGAAGTGGCGGCCGAGGTCTCCCGCCATCTGGTTGAACGAGGCCGCAAGCTCGCCAAACTCGTCGCTGGTCTTGACCTCTATCGGTTGGTTGAACTCGCGCCGGGCAAGGCGCAGCGTCCCGCTCTTCAGCTCGGCCAGCGGCTCGAGGCTCTTCCCGAGCAGCCGGTGCACCAGAGTGAAGATCACGAGGAGGCCGAAAACGACGGCAGGCCAGAGGAGCGATCGGGCCTCATTTACCGAGGCCAGGACTTGGGCTCGCGATTCCATCATGACGACTTGCCAGGATTCCGTCCCGAACTCAAAGCCGAGAAAGAGCGGCCAGGCGCTCCCCAGATACTCCTCGCCCTCATGGGTCCACTCGAGACGATTCGAGCTCTCCGGGCGGGAACCCAGATTCTGCATCGCGAACTCGCCGAGCGCGGGCCAGCTGCAATAGAGGTGAGCGCGGCCCTCCCCGGCCGTCACACAATACCCGCCCTGAGTCGGAGCCGCGGCATCGGTCCATCCGCCGCTCCAGAATGCCCTCCCATCCACCGCGGCCCAAATGACCCCGCGCTCGACGTGCTTGGCATCAAGAGCCCGCGCCAGCAGGACCAGCGGTTTCCCTTGATTCGCGAGGACTCGCAGGGTGGAATGGTCTGATTTCAGCCGCTCCTGATCCCGTGCAGTCAACGCAGGAAGGCTGGTCGGTGCAGCGCCGGACATCGCGGTGACGGCGGAGCCGTCCAGGCCTGAACGCGCCACCCAGAGAAAAGCCTCGCTGTCCACCCACGCTCCACCGGCTTCGGTGAGACTCCACCGAACGTCGTCCAGACGGCGATCGAACTCGTCGAGTCGCGCGCCAATGCTCATGGCGAGGACTTTGGTGTTCTGATGCTGGCGAAGGATGCTCTGCCGCTCCAGGTCGGCAGACGTCCGATGCAACACGTAGACCGAGAGGACGACGGTGGGGAGGACAGCGACCAGGACGAAGAGGGTGAGAACCCTTCTGGCGACCCTGGTGCGCGCGAGAGAAAACTGTGGCATGGCTCTTCGCCTAGTACTGGCTGGCCAGGCCGATGAAGCCGCCGTCGTTAGCTCGCACTACATCATCGCGGCTCGGGCCGGCATTGAGCGGCGGGCTGCTTCTGCCATCCGGCCCGACGGAATACAGATCGAATTTGGAATTGATCGGCACCAGGAACCGATCGCGCCGGGCGCCCGCCGGAACGTTCCGGGTCGGGTCGAACTTGTTGTAGACGTAGTCGAAGCCCCACGGATCCTTGGGCATGGTTCCCAGTGAACTCAGGTTGTCGGGGAGGGTGTCCTGGACGTCGAGACTGAGCCCGATGGCCTCAATGTCGCCGATCGCCTTGGCCACTTTCGCACGATCGATCACCGTGCGGTAGCGGGGGATACCGATGGCGGCGAGTGAGCCGATGATGGCCGTGACAGCGAGGAGCTCGACCAGCGTGACTCCTCGAATGGTCCGTCGCGGGAGACCGTCCCTGGCATCGGTAGTTTTCGTCATTCGTTGCCGACCGTGGGGAGGCTGAGCCCGGTGCGGGTCCACACCGTTTCCGGCGTGTTCTTGAACCGGATCAAGCCACCAGGAGGGAGGAGCCAGAAGGCGAAGTCGGAGGGTCCAGTCGCCGCCTGGTAAGTGACTGTGTACAGAGTCGAGTCCACTGCCCCCTGAGTGCGGACCAGGTCGATCCGGTACCTCTGGAACTCTCCCTTCGCACTGGTGCTGAACGCGACGGTCGAATCGGTCAGCTCGAACACTCGACCGGCGTACCGGCCAGCTCCCGCATTCCAGACGCCGATTGCCGGCGCCAATTTCTCCACACCATCACCCTCTTTGAGCGAGGCAAGCAGAGGACCGCCAACGAGCACGCAGAAGCTCACCAGGAGCATCGCGAACACGGCAGGCTTGGGAAGCCGGAATTGCTGTGGGTCGCCGGTCTTGGCTTGCGCCCGCCTGGCAGCCACCCGGGCAGCGACTTTTTCCGGCAAACGCATCACGTTGTTCAGAGAACCGAAAAAGTCCCTCACGTTCCAGGCAGTATGCAGATCACCGTCGGCCAGCGATCGGTGTTGCTCCAGAGCCGACTCTTCGGGATTTTCCGGCGTGCTCATGGCTTGGGAGTCCTCATGACCGCCAGCGGTTCAGGGTCTTGGAATGTGCCCCGAAAGTGGTCGGCCAACGCCACCAGGCGGGGCCTGCAAATGCCTATAACAGGAAGAGAATGAGCAAGGAGTGGGCGAGACAGCTAACATCTTGTACCACAATTGTTTATGGGCCGTCGCCGAGGTTCGTGAAACGGGCTTAACGGGGTAAACTGCGGCACCTCCTTCATTTGGGACTCCGGGAAACGGAAACGGCGGCAGGGCGTGATGCCCTGCCGCCGTATGATCATACGTCTACCGGCGCCGATTTATTCGTCCGCCGGACTCTCGTCGATCACCGGACGGACCGGCGGGATGATGGGCTCGTCGGGATATCCGATCACCGCGAGCACGATGCGGTGATGAATCGGATCCACCTCGAGCACCTTGAGGTCCACCGGCTGACCTTCCTTCACCGCGTCGCCCGGATTCTCTAGGTTGGCCACACCGAGCTGTGACATCGGGACGAAGCCCTCGATGTCATTGCCGAGATCCACAACCACGCCCTTGTCCATCAGGCGAATGGCGCGGCCCCGCATCTCGGTCCCGATCGGGAAGGTCTCCCCGATCTTGAGCCACGGATCTTCCTCGGCCTGCTTCAGGCCCAGCGAGATCCGCTTGTTGTCCCCGTCGATGTTGAGGATGACGACATTAACCCCGTCGCCCTTCTTCACCACCTCGGAGGGGTGCTGGACCCGCTTGGTCCACGACATGTCGGAGATGTGAATCAGGCCGTCGATCCCGGGCTCGATTTCGACGAAGGCGCCGAAGCTGGTGAGGTTCCGCACCTTACCGCTGATCCGGGTGCCGACCGGGTACTTGAGCGGCAGCACCGTCCAGGGATCCTGCTCCGTCTGCTTCATGCCGAGCGAGATCTTCTCTTCGCTCTCGTCCACCTTGAGCACCACGGCTTCGATGGTCTCGCCGATGCTCACGATCTTGGAGGGGTGGCGGACGTTCCGGGTCCAGCTCATCTCGGAGATGTGCACCAGCCCTTCGATCCCGGGCTCCAGCTCCACGAAGGCGCCGTAGTTGGTGATCGAAACGACCTTGCCCTGCACCCGCGTGCCCACCGGATACTTGGCCGCGACGTTCTGCCAGGGATAGGCCTGCAGCTGCTTCATGCCCAGGCTGATCCGCTCCCGCTGCCAGTCGATGTCGAGGATCTTGACCTCGACTTCCTTGCCGATCTGGACCATCTCGGTCGGGTGGGATACCCGGCCGTAGGACATGTCGGTGATGTGCAGCAGGCCGTCCACGCCGCCCAGGTCGATGAATGCGCCGAAGTCGGTGATGTTCTTGACGACACCCTTCCGCACCTGGCCTACCGCCAACTCCTTCATCAGGTGCTCGCGCTTGTGCGCCCGCTCGTTCTCCAGGATCACCCGGCGGCTCACCACGATGTTCCGGCGCCGCTTGTTGAGCTTGATGATCTTGAACTCGTAGGAGTGGCCCAGCAGCTCGTCGATGTTCGGCACCCGGCGCAGCGCGATCTGGCTGCCGGGGAGGAAGGCATCGACGCCCATCAGGTTCACTACCACACCGCCCTTGATCTTCTTGACCAGGGTGCCCTGCACCGGCTGGTCGGTCTCGTAGGCCTGGCGAATCTTCTCCCAGACCCGCATGAAATCGGCCTTCTTCTTCGAAAGGACGACAGCCCCTTCCTGATCTTCGAGGTGCTCGAGAAAGACCTCGACCTCTTCACCGGGCTGGGGCGGTTCCTTGAATTCATCGAGTGGAACAGAGCCTTCGGACTTGAAGCCGACATCGAGGATGACGGCGCTTTCGGTGACCCGAAGGACCTTCGACTTGACGATTTCTCCTTCGACGATCTGCGACATGGTGCCCTCGTACATCGAGAGCATCGTTTCGTATTCGGCGTCGGAGTAGTCTTCGTCGTAGAGATCGGCCCGGACGCGGAGTCCGGTGGGAGAGACGAACTGATCGTTCGTAGCGGGGGAGGATTCCTTTTCAGTGGTCAGCAACAGAAAGCCCTCGTTCCAGGCCGCGCCGGAGGGGCCGCGGGTTGGGGTTGATGCCCCGTTCCAGACCGAAGTGCCCGGGCGGGGAAGCCTGCAAATGTATGGCCTAACGTGTTGAAAGGCTAGGGGCTGGGTAGTCAGGCATCGAGACCACGAGGGCATCCTCCGGGGTGGTCCGGTGGCTTCCGGCGACCAGTTGCTCGTGGTAGTGGGCGAGGGAGAACTCGAACGGATTCGACGGATCGGAATCCACCAGGAGGAGATCAGCCGGGGTCATGGTCAGGCGCCCGAACCGGATGGTCCCTCCTTCGTAGTGCATATAGTTCCGGGCTGGGTGATCGCTCCCGAAATAGGGCCGGGGCGCCAGGGAATCCGGCTCGCCGAATTCCTGCACCAGGCGGTCCGGCTCCAGCGTGACCGCGCGGAGCCGGCCTGAAATCCGGGGCGGAGGAAGCATCTTCGCCGGGTCGAGCAGCAGGTCGTTCTTGTCGATGGAAAGTCCCCGCTCCTCCTTCAGGTGGAGAGACTTCTCGAGGGTCATACCGAATGTTTTCATCAGCCCTTCGACACTGACGCCCAAGACCTTCACGTCGGTCGGGTGCAGCCGGATTCTCCCGTCCTCGTTCACCGAAGGCTTGGAACGTATGGTGAAGGAAACGGCCCCCATTTTTCCCTGCTGAACGATCTCGTCGTGATCGACCCGGATGTGCAGGTCGCGGATCGGGGCGCCCTTGTATCCCAGGACATGGCGATTGAGCAACCGGCTCAGGCTGAGCGTATCAATCGCGATCGCCGCGGACCGGATCCGGAGATCGTAAGTAGTAGGATCTTCGAACACCGGAGGTTTCTTGTTCTGCGGGACAAATTCGCCCTTGAGAAACCGCAGCTCCAGGACAATGTCGTCATCTATGTGGTAGTTCACCTTCCGCATCGCCACCCTGATGTGAGACCCCGAGTCGGAGGCGACCGAGTCGGGTTTGGCGCTGGCGAAGGGCTGCGGCGGGCTCTCTGGAGCGCAGCGCATTACGAGAAGCGTGCTGAACACGGTGGAACCGAGCAGCACGGCGAGGAGCAGCGAAATCCAGCGGAGGATGGGAGTGAGAGAAGTCTGGCGAGCCATGGGGAAGTCGCGAAGCGACGCTATCCGATTCGGGTTCTCGCCCACTCGGCGATCTGGGCCACCTGCTGCTCGAAGCTCAGGTTGGTGCCATCGAGCGGTACCGCGTCCTTGGCCATACGAAGCGGGGCCACGGCGCGACTCGAATCGGCCTTGTCGCGCGCCGCAAGCAGCGCGGTTTCCCGCTCGAGTGCGGCGGGGTCCACCGACTGGCCGCGCTGGCTCAGACGGCGCTCGGCCCGAGTCCGGGGAGAAGCAGTGAGAAATACCTTGAGATTCGCATCGGGGAAGACCACGGTTCCGATGTCTCTCCCATCCACCACCACGGGTTGTCCCGCGCGCGCGAGCGCCCTGAGGCGGCCATTCACCCATTCGCGGATTTCGGGAATCGCCGAAACCTCCGAGACATTCGCGGTGACCAATGCGGAGCGAATGGCCTCGTCAGCTGGCGCCCCGTCCAGGTAGACCGCGAAACCCGATCCATCGAACTGCAACATCAGCCCCCGCTTCTCGGCCCCCAGGATCATCGGGTTGGCATCGAACGGCCTGCGGCCCGGGCCATAGCCTTCGGTGAGCGCTACCAGCGTCACCCCACGATAAAGCGCCCCGGAGTCAAGATGAGCGAAGCCCAGCGCCTCGGCCACCGCGCGAGCGGTGCTCGATTTGCCTGATGCGGCAGGACCGTCGATCGCCACCACCCGAGAGCTCATTTTCGTATCGCCCGCAGCATCTCCCGAAACCCCGGGAAGCTCACGGCCGCGCAATCCATATCGTCGATCCGGACTCGGGCGCCCGGTATGGTGCCGAGAATCGCGAACGCCATCGCGATGCGATGATCGCCGGCGGTGCGGACCATGCCGCGGGGGGGCTGGTCTCCGCCGGAGACGAAGATGTCATCTCCGGAAATTTCCGCACTGCCTCCCAGCGCACGGATGTTGGATGCGATGAGATCGAGCCGGTCACTCTCCTTGACCCGCAGCTCGGCGACGTCGCGGAACACCGTGGTGCCTCGCGCCCTCGTCGCCAGTGCCGCCAGTAGCGGAATCTCGTCGATCAGCCCGGGAATCTCCTCGGCACGGACTTCGGTCCCGATAAGCGGAGACGGCCCGGCGACGAGGGCACCGACCGGCTCGTCGAACTGCGGTCCGATGTCTTCCGCGGCAACGCGACCGCCCATTCTTTCCAGTACCCGGAGGAAGCCGGTTCGGGTCGGATTGAGACAGACTCGCGAGACGCGCAACTCACCCGACTCCGCCAGCAGCGCCGCGCCGACTGGAAACGCGGCGGAGGAAGGATCGCCGGGGATTTCCATTTCAAAGGGCGTCACTTCGCCGGTGGGCTCGAAGGTGAGCCACCCGTCTCGCTCCTCGATCACATAACCGAAGGCACGGAGCAGCCGTTCGGTGTGATCGCGCGATTGGCCAGTGGGCTCGCGCAGCTCGACCCGGACTCGACCCGCCAATCCTGCCAGCAGGAGGCAACTCTTGATTTGCGCACTCGATACCGGGAGCTGGTGACGCAGCGGACGCAGTTTGCCGCCGGTCACCGTAAGCGGGAGGCCGTCGTTCGAGGACTCGCTGAAGCGGGCGCCCATCTCCGAGAGCGGCACGGTCACCCGACGCATCGGGCGCCGGCGGAGCGACGAGTCCCCTGTGAGAGTAATCCGCATTGAATGCGCGGCGAGCAGACCCAGCAGCAGACGGGTGGTCGTACCCGAGTTGCCGCAATTGAGACTGGCGTCAGGACGGCGGAACCTTCCCCGTCCCTCGACGCGGGTCACTCGTCCAGGAGCGAGGGGACTGACCTCGGCGCCGAGCTGCCGCAACACGCGTGCGGTAGAACGCGCGTCGAGCGAGGTGAGCGCGCCCCGGATGAAACTGGTTCCTCGCGCCATGGCGCCCAGCATGAGCGCCCGGTGAGTCAGGCTCTTGTCTCCCGGGACCTGGATGTCGCCCCCTACCCGCATCGAGTCATCGCCTCATGATTGCGAGGAGCGCTCGCTCCCCGGAATCCCGTCGATCGATCGGCGGAACGCGACACCGCGTTCGAGGAAGTCCCGGAGTCCGGTCCGGTCCTCTTCCGCGATGAGAGCGGCAAGGTGCCACAGATCCTCGCCCGCCTGAGCCAGGGCAACGGCCACTTCTTTCCGGTTCAAGAGCAGGATCTCGGTCCACAGCTCCGCATTGCTCGCGGCAAGGCGAGTCGTATCCCGCGCTCCCGGTCCCCATGAGGCTCCGGTGAGATCCGGGCTCCTCGCCAGGGTGTATGCCAGAGCGGAGGCGACCGCCTGGGGGAGATGACTGGTCCATGCCAGCTGACGATCGTGCGCTTCGGCCGGAATGAGGACCGGATGGGCCTCGCACACCGTCTCCCAGAAGTGCATCACCTGGCGTGCGGCGTTCTCCCCCTCTGTGCCGGTAGTGCAGACGTAGACGATCGCTTCGCGGAACAGATCCGGCCGTGCGGCACTCCAGCCGGAGTGGTGAGTCCCGGCGAAGGGATGGCTCCCCGCGAACCGGGAGGCCAGGCCCGCGTCACGAGCCCGCGACATGATCGGCAGCTTCACGCTGGCCACGTCGGTCAGCAGCGTACGGCTGGGTATCGACCGCGGAAGGCTTTCCAGCAACTGCAAAATCGCATCGGGGGGTGCCGCCAGCACGACGAGGTCGGCCTCATGCACGGCGCGCTCCGGCGTGTCGGCAATATCGGTGAGCGCCCCGGCCCGGAGGGCCTGAACCGCCTCCCCTCGCTCGGGCGAAAAACCCACGACCGAGGGAACACCGCTGCGTCGAGCCTGCCACGCCACCGATCCCCCGATGGCGCCGAGACCCAGGACGGCGAGACAGTCTGGCCGCATCGCGATCAGCCTGTCGTCACCGGTAGCGACCTCGACTCAATGGTTGCGAACACGATAGCACAATTGTAGTTATAGATGATTCCCTCCTCAATGAACCGGTCAATTTTCACGTTTGACGTGGGTACGTGGGTTGTAGCACCAGGCTCGAGTCTCCAGGCTCCAGATCCCCGACTCCCGACCGGAGAACCGTGGCCACAATACTGATCGTCGAGGACAGCCCGGACAACATGAAGCTGTTCCGGACCCTCCTCACCCTGCGCAAGCATGAGGTCGTACCACTGACCAGCGGGGAGGGATTGCTGGAGGCGGTCGGGAAAAACCATCCCGCACTCGTGTTGATGGACATTCAACTTCCAGGCAAGGATGGTTACGCGTTGCTGAAGGAACTGCGCCAGTCCGACCACAAGAGCGTTCGGGTCGTGGCGCTCACGGCTCATGCGATGAACGGCGACCGGGAGAAGGCCATCAAAGCCGGGTTCGACGGGTACATCACCAAGCCCATCGACATCCGGGCCTTTCCCGACCAGATCAGCCGGGCGCTCGACGGGGAGATGGTGACGACATGAGCTCGCAGCCGCCCAGGAAGAAGCCCGGATCGAACGAGCCGTATGACCGGCGAGATCTAGTCAAGGCATATAAGGACGTGGTGGAGGAACAGCAGCAGAAACGCGGCCGGCGCGATGTTCCCGAGCCAACGCGGGCCCGAAAGGTCGGGTTCTGGACCCTATCGCTCGGCATCCTCCTGGCCTGCGGCCTCTCGATCGCTACACACCCCGAGTGGTTCTTTCCCAAGGAGCGGATCGAGAGCACCGAAATCAAAGACGCCAGCCTGCGTCTCCTGATCTATCGCGAGATCATCCACGTCGAGCAGTTCCGCCGAGCCAATGGCCGCTTGCCCAACAGCCTACAGGAAGCGGGCGGCGGAAACAACGGCGTCGAATACAGCATCGAAGGCGGAGGCTACCGGCTCAAGGCCCGGAATGGCGGCATCGAGCTATCCTACAATTCCAACACGCCGCCCGGCGAGTTCGTCGGGGACAGCTACGAAAAAGTCCGCGGGAGGACCAGCTGATGGACAAGCGTCGTGGTTGGACGATGATCGAGTTGCTCGTCGTCATCGTTGTCATGGGTGTGCTGTCGAGCCTCGCCGTCCTCAAGTACATCGACCTGACCCGGACCGCCATGACCTCGCGCATCGTGGGCGAATTCGTCGCGGTGCGGCTGGCGGCCTACAACTACGAGGCCGACAACAACAACATGTGGCCAGCCGAGGTCGGGCCCGGCGTGGAGCCGCCCGAGCTGAGCCCGTATCTGCCCGCCGGATTTCAGTTCAACAACCCGAGCTACACCCTCGACTGGGACAACCTGGGTACCGGTGGCCCCTACCAGATCGGGATCAGCATGACGACGACCGACGCGCGCTTGATGAACGCCATCGTTCAGACCCTCGGCTCGAAGGCGCCGTATTTCGTGGTGGGGAATACGTTGACGTATGTGTTGATTGATCCGAACGGGAATTATTGAGGTGTTAGGGAAAGGCGTCAGGGGTCAGGGGTCAGGTGTCAGGGAAAAGCGCGGCCCATCTCAGTTGTTGCCCTTCACGCTGTTTGAAGCCCCCCCCCCTGACACCTGAAACCTGACACCTGACACCTATGACCGCCCATCCCTTCACAGCCGCCATCGTCCTGTCCACTCTCGCCTGCACCCGCGCACCACACGCCTCCGTCCGAGATGAGCTGATCGCCGTAGACCGAGCCTTCGACAGCGTGGTCGCCGAAAAGGGGGTGGAGGGGTGGGTGTCGTTCTTCGCGGACTCCGGAATCCAGATGCCGGAGGGGTCAGGGAACGTGATTGGGCACGACGCGATCCGGCGGCACATGAGCGGATTCTTCAGTGACACCAATCAAAAGCTTCGCTGGGTACCCGACAAAGCCGACGCCTCGAGCGACGGAACCCTGGGCTATACCATCGGACACTGGATCCTGACCGTGCGAGACTCGACGGGCCAGCACGAAGCGTATCGCGGCAAGTACCTCACGGTGTGGCGGCGCCAGGCCGATGGCAGCTGGAAGGCGGAG
>DATIOP010000147.1:0-2498 GCA_035472975.1 Gemmatimonadales bacterium | reverse complement strand
ATTCAGCGGCTGTAAGCTTCTCCCCGTACCGACGGCGGACGGCAAGCTTCGGCCAGATGACCTGCCGCCGCTTCTTCTCTCCCGCGGCGACGAACACCGGGCCCAACCACGAGTCCTCTCGATCACTCAGGCCACTGAGCTAGGCACCGTGTACCGGCCGGCCGAGTTGCGGGCGCTGACCGCTGCCGCCCACGCCAACGACTTGTTGGTCCACGTGGACGGCGCTCGGCTGTGCAATGCGGCCGCCAGCCTGGAGCTATCATTTCGCGAAATCACCAGCGACGTGGGTGTGGACCTGGTGTCCTTCGGTGGGACCAAAGCCGGACTCCTCGGCGCCGAGGCAGTCCTGTTTCTGAATGGGCTGGAAATTCCGGAGTTCAAGTATCTTCGTAAGCAGGGAACTCACCTCGCGTCGAAGATGCGGTTCCTTGCCGTGCAGTTCGAAGCTTTACTCAAGGACCAGCTGTGGCGGCGCAGCGCCTCTCACTCGAACGCGATGGCGCGTCGTCTCGCCGAAAAACTCGCGGGTCTGGAACGGGTCCGCATGACTCAACCGGTCGAGGCGAACGGTGTCTTCGCGGTGATCCCGCCGGAAACGGTGGCTCCGTTGCAGGCCCGACGGCGGTTTCAACTCTGGAACCCGGTGACTTCCGAGGTGAGGTGGATGACCGCGTGGGATACCACCGAAGAGGACGTGGACGCATTCGCCGCCGACATCAGGGAGATCGTGGGATGAGGGGAATCCTCGTCGTGCTGGTGGCTCTACTGAGTGCGAGCGGCCGGCTGCAGGCGCAGGATTCGATTCCCGCGCCGGCGGATACCTCGGCCGTCACGCCGGCTGATTCGTTGGTTCCGGGAAGTCTGGCCGGGCTCACCCCGTTGCAACGGGACAGTGCCCGGAATGCGGCGCGGCCAGTGAGTCCGCTCGGCGCGCTGGGACGCAGCATCCTCATACCCGGTTGGGGGCAGGCCAAGCTCAATCGCAAACTGACTGGCGCCATTTTCATCACAGTCGAGGCCATCAGCCTTGGGATGGCCCTCAAAGCCCAGAATGAGCTGGAGTACCTGCGACGAACCCAGTCCACCAGGGCCGATGCCAAGTCGAACGAGGTGGATGATTGGCTGGTGATTCTAGGCTTCAACCATCTCATGGCAGGCCTCGAGGCGTACGTATCGGCACACCTCTGGGACTTTCCTCCTGACCTCAAGCTTCAACCCATCCCTGGTGGCGGAGTCGCGGGGAGCGTGAGCCTGCCGGTGCGAATACCGTGAATTCGGCTCCGATCGGCATCTTCGACTCGGGGATCGGAGGCCTCACGGTCACCCACTCGATCTTCGAGCGGCTGCCTCACGAATCCACGATCTATTTCGGGGACACCGCCCGGGTGCCTTACGGTCCCAAGAGCCCGGACACGGTACGGCGCTACAGCCTCGAGATTCTTCACTGGCTCGTCGGTCAAGGCGTCAAGCTGGTGGTCGTGGCCTGCAACACCAGCACCGCTCACGCGCTTCAGGCCCTCCGATCCGAGTCGCCGGTTCCGGTCATAGGAGTGATCGAGCCTGGCGCCACCGCTGCAGTCGCGGCGACTCGCGTTGGCCCGATCGGTGTGATCGGCACGGCGGGGACCATCGCGAGCAATGCCTACGCGAAGGCGATCCACGCACTCGAGCCCGGCGCGCGAGTGGAGCAGGTCGCCTGCCCGCTGTTCGTGCCTCTGGTGGAGGAGGGATGGTTCGAGCATCCAGCCGCACAGTTGATCGCGGAGGAGTACCTTGGCTCGTTACGCGAAGCCAAGGTGAATGCTCTCGTCCTGGGTTGCACCCATTATCCGCTCCTCAAACCACTGCTCGGAAAGGTGATGGGTCCCCAGGTCAAGCTGATCGACAGCGCCCAGGAAACGGCGCGGGTCGTCGCATCGGCGCTCAAGGAAAACGGTCTCGAAGCCGCCTCCGGCGCTCCGGTCACACATCGCTTCGTAGTGAGCGATGACGAGGCCCGCTTTCGGGTGGTAGGCTCCCGCTTCCTGGGCGAGCGGTTGGGTAAAGCTGAAGTTGTGGCGATGTAGGGACCTATGATCGGCGCAGCGTCTCCTCGAGTTCCCTCTCCAATTCGTCGGCATCCCCGACCTTGCTCTTGAGCCGCAGCAAGCCCAACCGGGCATTCTCCAGTGCCCCCAGTAGTTCGAGACGACGGTCGCTGGTTCCCCGCTGAGCCTGTTCGAGATCTCTGATCAGTGTTTCATGTTTTACCGCGACTCCTCCGCCCGATGTTGGAGTAGCCCCCCTCACCTGATCCAGCGTGTCGGTCAACTCGTTATCGCGCTGTCCGAGGCGCTCTAACTGCCGGTCTACCTGATCAAAAAGAGTACGGAATCGAGCGGACCGGTGGCGCTGTTCGCGTGGAAGGTCCTCCAGCAGAGCGCGCGGGCCCGCCGACGGCGTCGCCCCGGTGCCGTGCTGCTCCAGCCCCAGGCTGCCCAGCCAGAAGAGGAACCGGC
>DATIOP010000146.1:0-14614 GCA_035472975.1 Gemmatimonadales bacterium | reverse complement strand
CTGGCCGAACCAACCGCTGCTCTGCGAGGCATACAGCCGGTTAGGATCCGCCGGAGAGCCTTTGAGGTGGTAGACCTCCCAGCCGCCAAAGTGAGGGCCGCTGACCTCCCAGCGTGCCCGTTTTCCGTCAGCCGTCAGCAGGAATGCGCCTTTGCGTGTGCCTCCCAGTACTCGTACGCTGCTCATGTTCGCCTCCTTCCGCTTCCCTGGTTTACCCTCAGAATCTCCCGACGGCGAGACGGTGTCAACGTGACAGAATTGTCCCGTCTGGCGACCCCCACTTTAACCGGTATATTCTCGCTTCTATCCGAGGAAAACCTGCACGCTGTGTGGGCAGGGAGCGCCAATGGCTACTGCGAAGCTGGTCGACCTGACGTCCAGTGGGGTAGCGGGATAATGCCTGGGCTCTTTGAACGCTTAGGCGAGGCGTTGGCGTCTCGCTATAAGATCGAGCGGGAACTGGGGCAGGGAGGAATGGCGAAAGTCTTCCTGGCCCACGACCTGAAGTACGAGCGCGCGGTTGCCGTGAAGGTGCTTCGACCCGATGTCGGCGCCGACGTCGGAGCAACCCGATTTCTCCGCGAGATCCAGATCGCTGCCCGGCTCCACCATCCGCACATTTTGCCGCTCTACGATTCCGACCAGGCCGATGGGCTGCTCTACTACGTCATGCCCTACATCGAGGGTGAGTCGCTACGCCAGCGCCTGCTCCGCGAACGGCAGCTCCCGGTGCCCGAATCGCTCCAGATCGCGCGCGAGGTGGCGGACGCGCTGAGCTATGCCCACAGCTGCAACGTGGTTCACCGCGACATCAAACCCGCCAACATTCTGCTCGACTCGGGCCACGCGCTGGTGGCGGATTTCGGTGTCGCCCGCGCGATAGGCGGAGGCCAGACGTCCTCCGGCCACGTCATCGGCACGCCCGCCTACATGAGTCCGGAGCAGGTGGACGGCAGCGAGTACCTCGATGGCCGCAGCGACATCTACAGCCTGGGCGCAGTGCTCTTTGAAATGCTGACCGGCGAACCGCCGTTCCGCGGCTCGACCGTGACGGCGATCATCGCCAATCGCCTTACCTCGCCCGCGCCGTCAGCCCGCGCCTTCCGGGAGCTGGTGCCTGAAGCGGTGGATTCCGCGGTCAAGAAGGCGATGGCCAACCTGCCCGCCGACCGCTTCACCTCCGCCACCCAGTTCGCCGAGGCAATCGGGACCGCCGCCACCACCGCCATTGCGGTTGGCGCGGCTCAGGCCATAGCGCAGGAAGTGGCCAGCGGCCCAAAGGCTGTCGCGGTGCTGCCATTCGAGAACATGAGCACCGATCCGGAGAACGAATATTTCAGCGACGGCATCACCGACGATATCATCGCCCAGCTCTCCAAGATTAGCGCGCTCAAGGTGATCTCCCGCACCTCCTCGATGCAGTACAAGAAGACCACGAAGAAGATCAGCACCATCGCGGAGGAGCTGGGCGTCGGCGCCATCCTGGAGGGGAGCGTCCGCAAGGCCGGGCCCCGGGTCCGCATCGTGGTTCACCTGGTGGATCCGCGCTCGGAGAAGCACCTCTGGGGCGAGACCTTCGACCGTCAGCTCACCGACGTTTTCGAGGTACAGAGCGAGGTCGCCCAGCAGATTACCGGCGCCTTGGCGGTGACGCTGTCTCCCGAGGAAAAACAGCGGGTCGAGAAGAAGGCGACCGGCGACGCGGAGGCGTACAACCTGTACCTGCTGGGACGGTTCCACGCCAACAAGTGGTCCGAGGCAAACGTCCAGAAGGGGATCCAGTATTACCAGGAGGCCATCGGCAAGGATCCCAACTACGCCGTCGCCTACGCCGGGATGTCCGATGCTTACGAGTTGCTGAGCATTGGGTTCGGCTCCAAGCCGCCGGCCGAGTATCTCGTTCAGGCCAAGGCCATGGCTCTGAAGGCGCTGGAAATGGATGACACACTGGCCGAGGCCCACACCTCGCTGGCGTATGCCCGGTGGCTGGGTGACCTGGACTGGGCCGGCGCCGAGCGAGAGTTCAAGCGGGCCCTCGAGCTCAAGACCAGCTACGTGATGGCCCACGAGTGGTACGCGGAATACCTCGCGGCCCTCGGCCGGCACGATGATGCCCTTTCCCAGATCAAGCGGGCCCAACAGCTCGACCCGTTATCGGTCCCTGTCACGCGCGCGGTCGGGTGGGTGCTCTATTTCGCCCGCCGCTACGATCAGGCCATCGAAGAGCTCCAAAAAGCACTCGCGATGGACCCCGAGTTCCTCGGCGCACGATTGGTTCTCTGGTGGGTACATGTAGCCAAGGGGATCCCTGACGTCGCGATCGCCGATATCCGGAAGGAGCTCGAAAAGCCTGGCCTGCGCACGGTGAAGAAACTCATGCTGGCCTACGCCTGCGCTGCCGCCGGTAACAAGGACGAGGCCAACGGGCTTCTCTGGGAGCTCGAACCCAAGCTGGCCGGCGAAAACCGCTTGGCGCTCCTCTCGGCTTTGCTCTTCACGGCGCTGGACATGAAGGACCGGGCTTTCCAGCAGCTGCATCGGGCCTACGAGCTTCGCGAACCTGGATTACTCTTCCTCAAGGTGGCGCCGTGGCTTGATCCACTCCGGTCCGACCCGCGTTATGGTGCGCTCGTCGAGCAGTTGGGACTCGGCTGACCGCCCCGGTGCGTCCGGCCCGTTGTCAGGGCAGCATACACTCGATCATCGTCCCGTTAGCAAGTACTTCACCAGGGAGGTTCAAACGTGTTTCGGCTCAGCAGCCTCGCGGCCTTCGTCGCGCTCGTTCTCGCTTGCAGTGGAAAGGCCGGCTCCAAGGCGGGAGGTGATGCGGGGGCGGCAGCCGCCGATACCGGCTCCAAGCCGCTCATTGCGCTGATTCGCGCGGCCGACTGGATGGGCAGCGAGTGGGCCGAGGATGCGATCCGGGTGGGTCTCCTCGAAGCCGACCTCGAGGCGGGCCGGGATTACGAGCTCAAGATCTCCAGCGCGCAGGGAGACCTCGCGACGCTTCCGAGTCTGATCGACGCCGCGATTGACGCCAAGGCCAAGGTCATCGTGACCCTGCAGGACGCCACGCTCCAGGCCGCTGTCCAGCGCGCCAAGTCGGTGCCGATCGTCTTCAACCTCCTCTCCGATCCGTTTGCGGCCGGTGCGGGGACCAGCGATTCCAACCACCTCGCCAACATCACCGGCGTTTACTCGCCGGGCTTCGGTGATCCGGAACAGACCAAGCGCGTGGAGCTGATCCGCCGGATCCTTCCCAAGGCCAAGCGGCTCGGTGTCCTCTTCAGCCCCGAGGAACAGCTCTCGGTCACTTTCAAGGACCGGATGACCAAGGCGGCTGAGACTGCCGGATTCAAGGTGACTGCTGCACCGGTGGGCAACGTGGGAGAGGTGGGAGACGTCACCCGCTCGCTCTGCGGAAAGGTCGACGCGATCGAGCTCTTCGGAAACGCAGCACCTGCCGGCTTCGGCGCGCTGATCAAGGTGGCGAAGGAGTGCAAGGTCCCGGTCTTCTCACCCACGCCATTCGAGGTGATGCAGGGCGCCATCGCCTCATTTTATCCTGACTTCCAGGAGGGCGGGGTAGTAGCGGGCAAGATGATCGCGCGAGTCCTCAAGGGTGAGAGTCCGGGAAAGATCCCGTTCTACCGGTTGGTGACAACCAAGGTCGCGGTCAATCCTGCCGAGGCAGGGAAGATGGGCGTCACCGTACCTCCCGACGTGGTGAAACAGGCCGATACCGTCGTGGGCGGAGGTGCCCAGCCTCAATGAAGATCGAAGCCGCCCGGGACGGGGGCTCCGCAGTCCTGCAGCTCGAAGGACGCCTCGACCGGGAGTGGGCGGAACATCTTTCGGACACGTTGGAGGACCTGCTTCAGGACGGAGTCAGGTCCCTCAACATCGACTTCTCGGGCGTGACCTACGTCAGCTCCGCGGCGACGAAGGTCCTGACCCGGTGGCAACAGGAGCTGGCCCTCCTTCGTGGGGAGGTCCAGCTCATTTCGCTTCCGCCCGTGGCGCGCGAGGTGTTCGAGATCGCCGGGTGGGACTCAACCTTCGGTTCGGCGAGCCGCAGCGGTCCTCGCAGCGGCGAGATGCGCCGCTCCTACTGGCACACCCGGGCAGATATCGCCGCCAACGGCGACTTCGAACTGTCTGCCTGCGCGCCGCCCGGGACCCTGACCTGCCGTGTCGTCGGCGATCCAACTCAAATCACCCGCGGCCCGATCGGTCCCGATCACTGCCAGACCGTCTCGTTCCCCGATTCCGCATTCGGCCTCGGAATAGGAGCTATTGGCAGCGACTACGACGATTGCCGGGAACGGCTGGGAGAACTGATCGGAGTTGCCGGCTGTCTGGCGTATTTTCCCAGCGACGGGGCGCGCATGGCGGACTACCTCGTGAGCGGTGGTCCCCGGCCGCCCCGCGCCTTGCTCGCTTCGGGTCTGGTGTGCGAAGGGGGGTTCTCCCAGTTGGTGCGATTCAGCGTCCGCCAGGAGGCCGAGGCGGTCCCGATATCGGAAATTGCGGCGATCGCACTCGAAGCCACCGGCGGCGCCCCCGCCGGCTTCGTGGTCGCCGGGGAAACGGTCGGTCTCTGTGGAGCGCGGCTTCGACGCTCCCCGGCGAAGGGGGAGTCGGCGCTGCAGTTCGAGGTGCCCGCAGTCCGCGACTGGTTGTGGTTCGCGCCGGAGCGGACCCACGCGGTGACGACATCGCTCATCGCCGGAGTCGTGGCCCGGAAACGGGAGGGGCCGCTCGCCGAATATCTCCGTCCTCTGACCCCGATGAATGATCTCTTCGGCCACCTGCACGCCGCGGTGTTTTCCTATCATCCGTTGCCCAAACGCACCGTGGAGCTCACGGCCCTCCTGCGGGGACTCTTTGCCAACCATCAACTCCGTGATGTCCTCCACCTCATGTGGGATGATCGGACCGAAGGCGCAATCGCAGAGAGCGCGCTGCTTCGCGGAGTCGGCTGGATCGCACCCATCACCCAGTTCAACTGAGTCCCGGCTGTGAACCTGCTGATCGGAGCGGCGACGATCGGGCTCATTCTCGCGCCGCTCGCCCTCGGCGTCTTCATCAGTTACCGGATCTACAAGATCCTCGATCTCACCACCGACGGGTCTCACGGTCTCGGCGCCTCGGTCGTGGCCGCTCTGCTCGTCCGCCAGGTCAATCCGCTCGCCGCCACACTCCTTGGCCTCATCTCCGGAATGATCGCGGGCGCCATCACCGGAACCCTCCACACCCGGTTCCGGGTGAGCGCCTTGCTCGCCGGCGTGCTGACGACCACCGCGCTCTACTCGGTGAATCTCTTCGTGATGGGAAGCGGCAACGTCAACCTCGCGTCAGCCGATACCCTTTTCACCCGGGCAGAAATCCTCGGCCGCCAGCTTCTGGGAATTCCTGAAAGCCTGTCGATCATGGGGACCACGGTCGGCGGCGGCAGTTTCTCCGCACTGATCATGACAGCGGTACTGGCCGCCGCCCTGGCGGTTGGTCTCACCCTGTTCCTCGCTACCGATTTGGGACTGGCGCTGCGCGCCGCCGGTAACAACCCGGCGATGGCCAAGGCGCTCGGCATTGATGTGGAGCGGATGGTTGTGGTGGGACTCGGCCTGTCCAACGGCCTCATCGCGCTCTCCGGCGCACTGTTCGCCCAGTATTCCGGCTTCGCCAATATCCAGATTGGGATCGGAGCCATCGTCACCGGAGTTGCCACCCTGATGGTAGGAGAGACGCTGTTCGGGAAGCGCTCGCTCGGGCGATGGATCGCCGGGGCGGTGGGCGGTGCCGTGGTGTTCCGTCTGGTCGTCGCGGGCGCGGTGCGGGCAGGGCTCAATCCCGATGCACTGAAGCTGGTGACCGCGATCTTCGTCCTCGCCGTCCTCATCGTGCCGGGGATGATAAATCGCGCCCGCGCTGGCAAGGCGGAAAGTGCGGCCCACCATGCCTGAGATGGCGCTAAGGCTGCAGCAGGTCTCCCACCTGTTCCACCCAGGCACCCCGAATGAAGTACGTGCAATCGACAGCGTAGACCTCGAGTTGGTACCCGGCAGTTTTACCGTGGTTCTCGGCGCCAATGGATCAGGGAAGTCGAGTCTCCTTGGCGCCATCGCTGGAAGCCTTTCCCGGACCCGCGGCCGGATATTTCTTGGGGACCAGGAAGTGACCCATTGGCCCGAGCACAGACGCGCCCAGTTGATCGGCCGGGTCTTCCAGAATCCGCTCATGGGAACCGCGGCCGACCTGACCGTAGCGGAGAACCTGACCCTGGCGGCTCGCCGCGGCAGCCGACGCCTTCTGCGCCCGGCCCTCGGCGCCGAGCGGAAGCGGGTGATCCAGGAACAGGTCGCCAGGCTGGGCATGGGGCTGGAGCAACGACTCGATACACCGATTGGGATGTTGTCTGGTGGCCAGAGGCAGGCCCTGACGGTACTGATGGCGACCATGGTCAAGCCGACCCTGTTGCTGCTCGATGAGCACACCGCCGCCCTCGATCCTCGCAGCGCCGAGCTGGTGATCGGACTCACTCAGGAAGTCATCACTGCGGGCGGACTAACGACGTTGATGGTCACCCACTCGCTGGCCCAGGCGGTGCAATCGGCAGACCGCATTCTGGTCATGCACCGGGGAAAGCTGGTGTACGACATCCCGGATGTGCGGCGGCAACATCTCAGGGAGGACGACCTGCTACGGTTCTTCGATCAGTTGCGCTGGGCCGACCGGCTCGATGAATCGGCCGCGACTATGCTGCGTCACGGGTATGTCTGACGATCCCTCTCCCGGAGCACGCTCCGTCCGCTCATCGAGCGGGCGATTCTCGGTTCCGGTGCCGGTGCTGCTGGCCGAGGCCATCGGGGAACGCTATAGCCTGGAGCGGGAGCTGGCTCGAGGCGGCATGGCGACCGTCTACCTGGCACAGGACCATCAGAAGCCGCAGGCCGTCGCCATCAAGGTGATGCACCCCAAGCTGGCGACTGTATTGGGCGCCGAGCGCTTCCTTCGCGAGATCAGGGTGGCCAAGGCGATGGACCATCCCCTGATCGTGCCGCTGGTCGACTCCGGCAATGCGCGCGGTCTCCTCTACTACGTCATGCCCTACATCGACGGCGAGTCGCTCTTCGAACGGCTGCAGCGGGAGCGGCGCCTGCCGGTGGACGATTCGCTCAAAATCGCTCGGGACGTGGCCGATGCACTCGGCTATGCTCACGCGCACGGAGTGCTGCACCGCGACGTAAAGCCGGAGAACATCCTGCTGGCCGGAGGCCGGGCCCTCGTGGCGGACTTCGGATTGGCCCGGGCCATCGGTGCCGCGGATTCCCGGAAGCTCACGGCGACGGGCATCATCGTAGGAACCACGTTCTACATGAGCCCGGAGCAGCTGCGCGAGGACAAGGACATCGATCAGCGGTCGGATATCTACGCCCTGGGGTGCCTGCTGTTCGAGATGCTCACCGGGGGGCCGCCTTACGTGGGCACCTCGCTCAAGGATGTGGTGACCAAGATCCTGCTTTCGCCGATTCCCTCCGTTCGTCGCTTGAATCCCAACGTTCCGGTGCAAGTCGAACAGGCGTTGACCAAGGCCCTCGCCAAAGCCGTAGGCGACCGGTTCCGGACGATGGACGAGTTCGCCGCGGCACTCCCATCGTCGTCCTGACAGCCCGTCAATTGGCAATTGTCAATTTTCAATTTGCAATTGCCTGACCGACCCTGATCTGTCCCTTCATGTTGATCATCACATCTTGACAATCAAGAGGAATGCTCTATCGTGGAGCCATGACCCGCGAGGAGCCGGCCGTGGACCAGCCCAATACCGACGTCATCCAGGGCACGCTGGATATGCTCATTCTCAAGACGCTGAGCCTTCAGCCGCTGCACGGCTTCGGGATCGCGCGGCGAATCGAGCAGGTTTCCCGCGGATCCTTCAAGGTGAACCCCGGCTCGCTGCTCACGGCGTTACAGCGGCTCGAAAGAGCGGGGTGGCTCGATTCCGAGTGGCGTCAGACCGAGAACTCCCGGCGCGCCAGGTTCTACAACCTGACCCGTTCCGGGCGGAAGCAACTCGAAGTGGAAACGGCTGATTGGACCCGCCGAGTGACAGCCATGACTCGGCTGCTCAACGCGGAGGGATAGCCCATGTCGTTCTGGCGCCAGCTCAGTCATGGCGTGCGGACGCTGATGAATCGCTCCGCCGCTGATCAGGACATTGCCGACGAAGTCCAGGATTACTACGAGCGTTCCGTCGCTTCCCATCGGGCCGAGGGCCTTTCGCCGGAAGCGGCGGCCCGCGCGGCCCGCATGGAGCTGGGTAGTGTTTCGAACGTGAAGGAACAGGTCCGCGGGTACGGCTGGGAAAACTGGATCGAGACTACGCTGGCCGACATTCGCTACGCGGCGCGGCGGCTTCGGTCCTCGCCGGGCTTCACCACCGTCACCGTCCTTACGCTGGCCGTCGGCGTGGGAGCTACAACCGCGATTCTCAGCGCGGTGAATCGAATCGTCTTCCACCCCCTCCCGTACCCCGACCCCGAGCGGATTCTGATGGTGCGGGACGTCGGCGTGGAAGGTTCCCGCCTCGACGGCACCTTCGGCACCTACCGGGAGCTGGTAGAACGAAGCCGCTCCTTCGAGAGCATGGCCTCGGTCAAACAATGGCAGCCGACTTTGAACGCCGGAGCCGAGCCGGAGATGATCGACGGCCAGCGCGTCTCCGCGAGCTACTTCCAGGTGTTGGGCGTGAAACCCATCCTTGGCCGAGACTTCAACGAAGTTGAAGATCGAGCCGATGGGCCCCGGGTGGTGATCTTGAGCGACGGACTCTGGAGACGGCGCTTCGGCGCTGACCCTACGATTGTCGGTCGCACCATCACGTTGAGTGACAGCCCCTATCTGGTCGGGGGGGTGATGCCGAAAGGATTCTCCAGCTCCCTCGAGCCTTCGGCTGAGCTGTGGTCGACTCTCCAGTACGATTTGACCCAGGGAAGGGCTTGGGGTCACCACTTGCGGATAGTCGGAAGGCTTCGTCCCGGAGTCGGTGTCGAACAGGCAAGGACCGAGCTGAGTCAGATCGCGAAGACGCCGTTGCCGGAGTACCCCCGGGCCGACTGGGCGGATATGAAGGATGGCTTCCTCGTCGCCTCGCTACAGGATGACATCACCCGGGATGTCAAACCCGCGCTCTTCATGATTCTGGGCGCTGTCGTCCTGGTGCTGGCGATCGCCTGCGTGAACGTGACGAACCTTCTCCTCGCGAGAGGTGTTCAGCGAGGTGGAGAGTTTGCCCTGCGCGCAGCACTGGGGGCGGGCCGGCAGCGACTGATCCGGCAACTACTCACGGAGAGCCTGTTGCTGGCGACGCTGGGCGGGCTGGCCGGAGTCGTCGTAGCTGTATTCGGGGTGCGGGCGCTGGTTGCGCTCAGCCCGGCCGGACTCCCCCGCGCGAGCGAGATCGGCGTTGACGGGATGGTCTTCGTTTTCGGCGCGCTCGTCACAACTCTGATCGGCCTCCTCGTCGGGATAAGTCCTGCGTTGCAGGCTTCCCGCAGCGATCCTCAGGAGAATCTCCGCTTCGGTTCCCGGCGGACCACCGGAGGGCACAAGCGCACCCGGAACATCCTGGTCGTGGCGGAGGTAACGCTCGCCGTCGTCCTTCTGGTCTGTTCCGGTCTGCTGCTGCGAAGTCTTCGTCAGCTGTTCGCGGTCGAGTCGGGGTTCAATCCCTCCGGCCTTCTGACCATGCGGATTCAGGTCACCGGGCACCAGTTCGACGACGACAACACAGCGAAACTGTTCCTGACCAATGCGGTGTCGGCGGTTCGTCAGGTCCCCGGGGTCATCGGGGCGGGACTCACCACTCAACTGCCGTTGAGCGGCGATATCGAACAATACGGCGTCTTCTTCGAGGGAAGAGCGGAGCAGGGAGGTGGAGAACAGAGTCCGTTCCGCTATTCGGTGACGCGCGGTTATCTCGAAATCATGGGCATCCCGCTTCGCCAGGGTCGCATGCTCGACGAGCACGACGTGGCAGGATCTCCCCGAGTCGCCTTGATCAGCGAATCTCTGGCGAAGCACCGACTGCCGGGCATCGATCCCATCGGCCAGCGTCTCACCATCGGCGATGAGAAGCCTTACGCCGTGGTCGGCGTAGTAGGAGATGTCAGGCAGGTCTCACTCGCGCTGGATCAGGCTGATGCGGTCTACACCACCGAAGACCAGTGGCGCTTCGCCGACCGGGCGATCTCACTGGTGGTGAAGAGCAGGGGAGATCCAGTCTCTCTGCTCCCCGCAGTACAGAAGGCCATATGGTCGGTGGATCCCGGGCAGGCGATCACGCGCATCGCAACGATGGATCGTGTCGTCGCCGCATCGGCAGCGGAGCGCCGGTTCGCGCTGACCCTGTTCGGGGCATTCGCCATCGTGGCCTTGGTCCTTGCCGCTGCCGGGATCTACGGATTGCTGGCGGGCAGTGTCGCCGAGCGAACCCAGGAGATCGGTGTGCGCTCGGCACTCGGTGCGACGCGGGCAAATATTCTGAGGTTGGTAGTGGGGCAGGGAATGACGCTGACGGGGTTTGGTGTCCTGGTCGGCCTCGCCGGCGCGGCCGCCGTCAGCGAGGTCCTCGTGGCGATGCTGTTCGGCGTCTCCCACCTCGATCCGATGACCTACCTCGGCGCGATGGCGGTCCTCGCCGCCGTCGGACTAGTGGCCTGCGCGGTACCGGCTTGGCGGGCGACACGGGTAGATCCGGCGACGACACTCAGGGCGGAGTAGGGACAGCAGCTGTCAGCCATCAGCCATGGCTGTTAGCTCAGTGTTGGGGCGTTCTCCGTCCCGACGTCCGACGGCTGACGGCTGGCGGCCTTACGCCTCACGTCCCAAACGCCCTTGCCACCGCCGTCGCCGTGAAGAGGATCAGTATTAGTAGAACCAGCTGGATCCGGCTCACCATGGCCCAGCGAGCGGCAGTGCTGGTGTCCGGAGTGGCACCGCGGCGTAAGGCCCTGCGCCACCCGGTAAAGGTCATCATCGGGCCCAGTTCCAGCAGGAAGATCAACAGGAACAGGGCCATCTTGAGCCAGAAGACGTGGTTGTGGACGTAGTAGTTGGTCGGTTTTTCCAGGCCGAGGAAGAGGCGGGGTAGGCCGGTCGCGAGCCAGAGAAGGGCGGCCACGCCCCACCACGTATCGGCCCGCAGGACCCGTCGAACCCATGCAGGATTGGCAGCTGCCTGCAGCGAGCGGGCCCGGACATAGATTGCGCCGAGTCCAATTCCCAAGCCGAGCAGGTGGAACGAGGCGAGCAGCCAGCGCAGGAACACGGTCAAACCCCCTCGAAGAACTCGACGACCCCAGTTTCCAGGGAATATTCGGCGCCTACGACGCGGAGTCCATTCCGCTCAATAAAGTCCTCGACCACTTCCGAGCCGTGCCTCAGCTGGTTCGCTGAGGCCCGGACGTTGGCTCGCACCGCCTCCCGCATCAGGGCATCCCGGTCGTGCCGCAACGGGGTTCCCAGCAGCGGCTCCACCGAGGGACGCACTCGAGCCACGATCGACCGCACATTGTGGGATCGGGTCGTGGCCTCCTTCGTCAGCTCCTCCAGTGTAGCCTGCACCACCCCGCATTGTGTGTGACCCAGGACCACAACCAGAGGAGTGCCGAACTTCTCGACCGCGAATTCGACGCTCCCAACCTGGGATGGTGCGACGATATTCCCGGCGATGCGGATCACGAAGAGATCCCCAAGGCCTTGATCGAAGATGAGTTCGGCAGGTACCCGGGAATCGGAGCAGCCGAGAATGACGGCGAAAGGCTCCTGGTTGGGTGCTACTTCCCGGCGGCGGGCGGCGCCAGTGAGCCCGTCTGCGCGGCCCGTGCCTGAGACGAAACGATGGTTGCCTTCTCGAAGACGTTGAAGCGCATCAGCAGCGATGGCTCGCCGCAGGTTCTCGGCGGGATCGGTCATGCTGAATGGTGGAGCGAGCCAGACGCGGCGGCAAGGCCTTGCAGGAAGGATCGCATGAACCTGTTAGGCGCAAGGGAGGGGGACTAGGTCCCTCGTCGATTCGCTTCTCGGGACGAGGTATCTCAAACGTCCCGTTCACCGATCTCCCGTTCCCTGTTCCCTGTTCCCGCTTTTACCTACTGGCCATCGACTTCCGCCGCCAGGCGGACAAGGTCGCATGCAGCAGTGGTCTCAGACCGGGCCGGCGCAGATCTGCGGGTCTCCCGAGCGGGATGTAGCGATGTACCTTGCCGCTCCCCTCCAGCAGCTTTCGGGGATCGGGAAGGGAAGCTCCGCCGACAAGGCCCAGCTTCACGCCGCCTTTGCTGAGGATCAGCGTACAAACCATGTCCTTGTAACCGGTCCCGTAGCCATACCCGATCACGGCGGTGTTGTCGTCAACCACCTCGATGGCCCCGGGGATCAGTCCCAGAATCAGCTGCCGGGCCGCGCGGGCGGTATCCTGGACACCCTTTGAATAGGACGCGAGCAGTGTGGTGAAGGCGGGATCTGCAGTTCCGGCGCTAGGCATTCGATCGGGTTCCCTGGTTGAGTTCACACGGTTACTAGACGCCAAGAGCCCGACACGGGATGATCCGTGTCGGGCTCGCCGGCTTAGTGGTAGTAGTAGTCTTGGTCTGCGCCATCGAAACGCCCCGACTTCAGACAGCACTTCTTGAAACGGCGCCCGGACCCACACGGGCAAGGATCATTGCGGCGAGGGATACCCCCTCCTACGCTTGCTGGTCACCTCGCAAGCAGGGGCGCGCTTCGAGGTCGTCATGGTTGCTGGCCATACCAACCTCCCTGTTGGGGTGAAACGAGGCGAGGAGAATAGCGAATCGTTGCTCACTTGTCGATAGCCGTCAGCCGTCAGCCGTTAGCTGCTAGCTAATAGCTAATAGCTCACGAACCGACGGCTGACAGCCGACACCTCACGCCCCCGGCGGCCGGTACGACACCGTCTTCTTCGCAGCTGCATCCATCTCCTCGGGTGTGAGCAGGACGGTGGTGCGGAGGGTGGCAGTTCCCGCGGCATTGACCGCCAGGCTGACCGCCGCGGCCGAAGTATGATCGGGGAATTCTGCGATGCCGTACAGGTCGGCTTCACCGAAGGCGTAATAGAAGGCGTGCAGCTTCCCGCCGGCCTTTTCGATGGCCTGCTGCACCGCGGCACGCCGTTTCGTGCCCCCCTCCTTGAGCAGACCCTTGGTGCCGTCTGCGGTATATGACGCTTCCCAGAGATAGAGAGGCATTTGCGGACTCCTGCTAAGTGAACGACAGAAGGTACCTGCCGGCGAGGGGATCGGAAGGGATGGTCGACCTCGATCATGCCTCTGCCTTGACGATCCAGACGTCGCCATAACGCTCCATCAGACCCAAGTCATCCACGATCAACTCGGCTTCGAAGCTGCTGCTCCGGTAGTGATAGCGCCGGTCGCTTAAGCGTAGATATGACTGATCGAGCGGCCCCAGGCGGAAGGCCGGGAAGGTGAGCCAGGCCGCGCGAACCGACATCGTTTCGCCTTCGGCCAGGGGAGCTCGACGCAGGGGGAGAAGATTGGTCGATGGGGTGAAGGCGAGATCAACGTCGAGCGCGCCATCTACGGCGGGGACCCGGACTCCGTTGAGCCACCAGTGGCCCTGAGTGTCGGAGTGGATGTCGCAGGAAACGGTTCGCTCGCCGAGTGTGCCCTGGACCGTCGCGATGGTCGTTTGCCAGGAGCGGTCGCACTGAACCCGGTATTCGAGCCTGGCAGGGGTACGGTCGATGGCTACAAGTACCACGCCCTCGATCACCCACGCATCCGGCTCGTCCCTGAGTTGAGCGACCTCCGATCCGGGGAGGTCCAACCGTTGCCAAAAGACTGTCTTGAGGAGCGCCACCGTTGTGAACCGTTCAGGCCGTGCCTAGGCGCCTTCCGCGCCAATCGGCTGCCCGGTGGTTTCATTACGTGTCATGGGAGCACCTTCGGATGGGAACGACGGGAATCTTAACGCTCACTACCGACCACCCACTACCGACCACCCACTGCCCACTACCTACCACGAAGGATGCGCATCGAAGTAGGTGTTGGTGGTGATACGACGCAGTGCTGAGCCATCGGCCTGAATCACGTAGATCTCGAGACTATCCAGAAAATGAGCGAGAGCCAGTGTATCAGTGAAAGGCGAGGCGTGGCGGTCGCTCTGAAACACGATCCAGCGGCTGTCGCGGGCCCAGCGACCGTAGTTGTTCATCCCAGGCCCCGATGTGATGACCCGCGAGGCTCCGGTCGGGAGATCGAGGATATGCAGATCCATCAGGATCTCGTGACCGGGCCGCGGGAGATAATCGAGTCCACCGTGTCCCACGGTATAAAGGATTGACCGGCCGTCGGGGGACCACTGGGGACAGTCCAGAATGGTGGAGTCCGACGCGACGAGAATTTTGATGGTTTCCCCGTGAATTGAAACCTCGACAAGGGCGGACTGCTGAGACGTGTTGGCACTCACCACGAATCGTTTCCCGTCGGGTGCCCACGTCGGACAGCGATGATTCGCTGAATCGGCAAGGATGATCCGATTGTCGGCACCATCCACCTGGACGATCGCCACC
>DATIOP010000145.1:0-8661 GCA_035472975.1 Gemmatimonadales bacterium | reverse complement strand
TCGCCGGCGGGTGCTACTGGGGCGTCGAAGCGATCTACGACCACGTGAAGGGCGTCAAGTCGGCTGTTTCCGGTTTTGCCGTCGGTGGAGACCCGCCTCCTGCGGTTCAGCCACGGCCGGGCCACACCGGGTACGCCGAATCGGTCCGCGTCACCTATGACCCGTCGCAAATCAGCTATGACCAGTTGCTCGAGCTTTTCTTTACAGTGGTTCATGACCCCACTCAGCTGGACCGCCAGGGGCCGGACGTGGGACCGCAATACCGGTCAACGATTTTCTATCAGGATGAAGAGCAGCATCAGAAGGCCGTCGCCTATCTGGCCCACCTGGATTCGGCCAAGACGTTCCCCCGCCCGATCGTGACCGAAGTGGTGCCGCTCAAGAGCTTCAAGGAAGCACCGGCCGACCAGCAGGATTATTCAGAGCATCACCCTCAAGAGCCTTACATCAAGATCAACGACGCGCCCAAGGTGGAGCAGCTGCGTCGCGACTATCCTGCGTTGTATCAGTAAAACAAGGCGAACGGGGCTCGTCCGTCCTGTCCGCCCCGTTTCACAACGTCTTCAGATACTCCACCAATTGCCGCAGTTGATCGGCGTTCAGTCCCAGGTTGCGAATCCGATTGTAGTGCGCCACGACGTCGGCCAGGGTCGCGGCACTGCCGTCGTGGAAGTACGGGGAGTGGTGCACTAACCCCCGGAGCGGCGTAGTGCGATAGGCATTGCTCGTCGTTCTCGCGGCATACGCGGGATCCATCCCCGTCTCCGACGGAGCATGCAAGACCCCACTGTTGTTGTCGGTGCCATTGCCACCGACATGACAACTCGCACAAGACCGGTTGAAAATGGCCTTGCCCCGCTCCGCCATGGCCGCGTTGAAGCTGCCGGCTGCAACCGAGGGGACGGGAAGGCTGTGCTGATACTCCCGCAACGCGGGCAGCTTGGAGGTGACCAGGTCAGGCTGCTGGATAATCGAGATGCCCAGGCGCGGATCAATGAAATTCCCGTGACCATGCATCTGGGTCACCGCCACATAGGCATTCCAGTACGAAATCGGCCCTTCCGCCGTGTAGGTTTCGTTCTTGACGTTGGCCAGGCCATACGCGGGTGGGATGACCAGCGGAGTGTTCAGGCCGTCGATGTTGAAACGTGGATCGTATTTCCCCGGACCCCAGGACAAGAACACCGCCTTCTGCGCGGGAGTGACCGCGGGTGACAGCGCGACAATCGCGCCCACGTTCAGGTCGCCGTTGGGCCAACCATCGAGCCGGCGGCCGATGCCGGGCGCCACCGAGTTGTCCACCGTCGAGTGACAGAAGGCGCAGGTGATGCCGAGTTTGGTGATGTGATTCTGCTCGTCAACGGTCGCCTGGAGACCCACGACCGAATTCAGTTTCAGCAACGCCACGGTCGTGGCGGGACTCGTGAGATCGGCTCGTTTGAGAATTCCCTCGGGCAACACCGATGCGTCGACCTTGAGGCCGACGCTCAGCGCGGTGATCGGATCCACGCTCTGCTCTACGATCTTGTTGAGACCAAGGGTGTCGGTCCAGAATTGTTCGTCGCCGTAAGTATCGAAGCGAAAGATCTGGCGGCCGGGGGATCCCTCGCGGGATTGCTCGGCGACGGTGGCTGGAGGATTGGAATCAGTAGCTGCGGGGGAATTGGTCTCACAACCGGCGAGCGTGATGCCGGTTCCCAGTAGGAGAGCCCATGCGATGCTATGATTGGTCACCAACCCTGTAGGCGATTGAGCTGCCTTTGACATGCGAACCTCGCATTTCCTTGCGGTGGGTGAGGCCGGTGCCGTTTTCTAAGTCGTTGATTTACGGCACCTTCCAACGTTGGTGGCGACTAAAGTAAGATATATCAACTAAAATTGCAATATCTTTAACCACGTGGCTACACCTGACCGGGAGGAAGGTTGGCCAAACTCAAGCTGCAGAGGCGTTTGACCCATGGCACCTCGGGGCAGATCATCGAACTGCTGCGCCGGAGCGCCATGACCATCGATGAACTGGCTGACGAAATTGGGGTGACCCGCACCGCAATCCGGGCCCACCTCGCGACCCTGCAGCAGGATGGCGCGGTCGAACAACGGGGCACTCAAAAGGGCGTGAGCAAACCCGCACGCACCTATGGAGTGACCACCGAGGCCGAGCTCCTCCTGTCCAAGGCTTACGTTCCCATCCTCACTCAGCTATTACACGTGCTGTCGAAGCGAATGCCCAGCCAGGAGTTCGATGCAATTTTGCGGGAGGTGGGGCGAGGCCTGATGGCGGGACAAGTAACCCGGCAAGGGACATTGCGGGAACGGACGATTGCGGCGAGCGACTTCCTCAACGACCTCGGTGGAACGACCGAGGTCGCCGAGGAAAGGGGTCAATTGGTGATTCGGGGGCACGGTTGCCCAATCGCCGCGGCAACGGCCACCCATCCTGAGGCCTGCAGTGCGCTGGAGAGCCTGTTGAGCGAGTTCGTCGGTAAGCCGGTCACCAAATGTTGTGAAGAATACCAGCGACAACGCTGTTGCTTCCTCGTGCCGAACGGCGGCGCGGCCTGACGATTCCTGTGCGACCGTGGCAACGCGCGGCGGGCGATAGTTCCGCTAGGGCTTCCGGCCCGCCAAAGGCAGCAGGTAGGGACCGGTGCCGGCACCGGTATCGGCAATGGTGATGTCCTGGCCCTGCTTCAGGAAAATCCGCTCTCCTTTCACGAAGATCTCAACCCTCGTCGCCTTGAGCGGTATTTCGATTTCATAGGTAGACGCCGCTCCTTCGTTGCCGATCACCAGCCGGGAGGCCTGAGAGGTGAATGTGGCGGAACCGGCTGGGGCCCGGACCACGACCTCGGTTCCTGTACTGAGCGTGATCCGGGCTCGTCCCTCCGGCTGAGACTCTTCGAAGAGGATGACAAGACTCTCCCCCGGGATCACGGCAATGCCCGCGACACTTCCGGGGGTCGGCACGGATGCGGATTCGGATGCGGATTCCTCCGAAGGCGCCTTGACCTCTTCGTGGCCAATCCAGCGAACGGCCGCGGCCAGCCAGCCGCGAAGCGGCGACCCCGGTGCCGCGTACAGGATGCCGGCGGAACCGATCACGAGAAGGATGCCCGCTGCCCATCTCTGCCACCCGCCGCCGCGGACGCGTGCCTGAGCGGCCAGCCGGCGCGCATCAACCTTTGGAGGCTCGTGGTCGGCCTGGGTCAGCAGGCTTCTGATCTCGGCGGCCTCTCTCTCCGCCAGCGCCAGGCGCTCCCGGCATTCCACGCACTCCGCCACGTGGACTCGCGCCTGACGATCCTCGGTCGTGAGCTTTTCACCATCCAAGAGTCGTACGACCTGTTCGACGTCGAGATGGTTCATGGCTCCTCCTCATACGCTGCGCGAAACAGCTGGCGCGCCCGGGCCAGGAGAGTGCCGATACTCGCTTCATTCAGATCAAGCGCGTCCGCCATGTCGCGATAGGTGTAGCCTTCGGCCTGCAGCAGGAGAAGTTCCCGCTCCCGCTCAGGCATCCCGTCAATCACCGTCCGCACCCGCGCTTGCGATTCCCTTCCTATGACCGACTGTTCGGGAGACGGGGGCGGATCGGAGTACACTCTCTCACCCCGCTGCGCGGTCAGCAGGAGGCGACGCCGGGCTCCGGTAGATCGGGTATTACGAAACAGGTTCATGGCGACACTGATGAGCCACGCCTCGGGACGATCGGGCATTCCCTGCCGTTCATAGAGCTTGATGAACGCCTCCTGCACGACGTCAGCGGCCAGGTCCGGTTCACCCGACAGGCGGTCGAAATAGCGAAACAACCGGGTGAAGTGGGTGTCGAAGAGGGCCACGTACCGGTCGTGGAATTCCGCTCGAGTTACCGTAGGCGCCTCAGCCCGGGAAGAATCGGCCGGCATCCCGGCACGCAGCGCTACCAAGATTGGACCATGCATGGTTCCAGCTAGAGGAACGGAACGGCGAGGGATTTGTGACACGGGGCGACCGGCAGGAGGTCAGAAACGCCAGTCGAGTCCGAGCACGAGGGGAGAACGGGGCCGCATTTCGACCGCGACCGGCCGCCCGGTGGCGGGGGCCCGTGCGTAGGTGAGCACGTTGGTCCGCCCGAAAAGATTGGTGAAGGTGCCGAAGACGGCCATCTCCACCTGACGGCCTGCCATCATGAATGACCAGCGCTGCCGAGCGCTGAAATCCGCCCGGAGGTAGGCCGGAAGCTTGACTGCCCCGAGCGATTCCCCGCCGTAGTAAGGACTCCCGGCGAATTCGCAGCCCCGATCGGTGAGATTGCAGGCTTCCCATTCGAACCCGCTCGCGACGGCCGTGGTGCGCCGTCCGAAAAGCGCCGTGCCGCCGACCCGGAGCGAGAGGCTGTGAGTTGGGAGGAATGTGACTCCGCCTTGCAGTTGGTGAGTCGCTGCGAGATCGGGGATGTAGCTCGAGCCGTTGTAGCCGAGACGCACTCGCTGCAGCGCGTAGCTGGCGACGAATCCGAACCGCGGGGAGGTGACTGCCGCATCGACCGAGAGGCCTTCCGATGCGCCCGATCCTACGGTGAAGCTCCCGGTCGTGAAGGGCTCTCCGTCGCTCGGGGCAACCAGCAGCAATCCGGTTTCCCTCCTCGCGTACGCCTGAGCGCCGAGTTTGACTCCGGGTGCGGGGCGATAGTCCAGCGCCAGGACGCCCTGATCGCTCTCCGCCACGGGAACGCCGTGGCTCCCAGCGCCCACATACAAATCAGCCGGGAAGATGTTGCCGACGACCGACTCGGCGTTGCGCAGCGACTGGGCAAACTGGTGCGCGCGAACGTAGCTGCCGGTGAGAGTCAGACGGGAGACAGGCGACCAGCGAACTTCGGCGCGGGGTCCCAGATAGGGGCCGCTCGTGGAAGCGGCCAGCGAGGCTCCGACCTTGAGCAGTGCCCGCGATCCGAAACTGACCTGCTCTTCTCCGAAGAGGGTGACGACCGGCGTCGTTGCGCTGGGACTATAGATCGGCTGATCCGAATCCGTTTGGAGCTGATAGGAGGTTCGGCTCCGCTCCACCCGCAGGCCGACCAGGCTCGTCCCTCCGACCCTCGGCTTCTCCACCTCTGCGAGAAAGCCGAGATCGCGACGGTGATTGCTCAACTCGACCAGCCCAATTTGGGCATTCCATGCGGAGCTGGCCGAGCCCTCGGCACTCCAGGCCTGGAGCCTGAGATTGGTTTGGGAAAATGGCCGCTGCCATTCGGCCCCGAAGGAGCGGCTCTTCCAGCCAAACATATTGCGGCCCAGCGCGGGCTGGCTCGCCGACGCGGCGGCACCGATCGCATTCTGGTTCGAATAGCCGAGGAGTCGCAGCCTCCCGCCCAGCGCCGGCCCCTGCAGCTTGGCGAGCCAGTCATGAGTACTGGCACCCAGATAGGTGGGATCGTTCGGGGCGACCAGCGTAGGGAGTCCGGAGCGCACACTCAGCAGGAAGCCAATCCCCGTCTTGCCAAGGGGACCGTCCACCGTGACACGCGCCTGGGTAGTCGTCGTGCTCCCGCGGGTTTCGAGTCGGGGACCGGGGGAGCGGGTCCATCCGGAGACCGTCCCGGAAAGAGCCGCGGGATAATCGGGTGACGGACTGGCTCCTTCCAGGCTCAACTGCGAAAGCGCATCGGGGTTCCACGCGCTGAACAGCCCCGCCGCATGGTAGGGATTGAAGACTGGAACACCGTCGAGCATGTAGGCGGTCTGATCCGACGGGCTCCCTCGCACATGAATTCCGTCGGGCGACTCCGGTTCGATGCTGACCTGGCCACCCCCCAGTGCCTGGAAGGCGTCAGGCTCTGCCAGCAGCGGACTGGTCCACATGGCGGCCGCAGAGACTGCAGGATCAGGGGAATCGCCGGTTTGGCCGGGGCGCCCGCCGCCGGTCGCGACGGGGACCTGGACCTCGATGACTGGAAGCCGAACCGGCTCGGGATTGATGGAGATGTTGACTTCCAACTCGCCCTCCGAGGGGACAAACACCTGGAGCGTGCGCGGGGTGTACCCCATGAAGCGGATGAGGAGGTGTTGCGGACCGGAGGGAACATCGGAGAGCAGGTATCGCCCGTCGCCCGCGGTAATCGTGTCGCGGTCGAGGTCGGTCAGGACGACGACGGCTCCGGCAAGCGGCACGCCGGTCTCGCCATCACGCACAACTCCCACTACCGAGGGGGGCCCGGCTTGTGCCGCCGACAGGATCTGGATTGCTGCGAGAAGCGGAAGCGACATTTGCGGTGCCCCGCAGGCTTCTTCTGACCACCCTGGAACCGCTTACATGGTTGGACGTTTCACCGCGTTAAAGCGCGCACTTTCCAGACCGGCTCCGTCAACCGAGGCCAGGTCCGCGATCGCCAGCTCGTCGGTATTGCCCGAGAGGCCGTCACTGCTAAACTGCGCCGAAGCCGGCCCCAGCACCAGATGGAAGGTCGCGCCGCGGACCGTGCTGTTGTCGGCCCACAACCGCCCGCCATGCGCCGTCACGATAGACCGACAAATGGCCAGGCCGAGTCCAAGGCCGGTTTCCTTCGAGGTAAAGAAGGGACTGAACACCTTTTCGAGTTTCTCGTCCGGAATGCCGACGCCCTGGTCGATGACGGACACCTTGACGGAATCCTGGCCCACCTCGGCGGTGACGATTTCGAGCTGCCGCTCCTCGCGCGGTTCGTAGACCATCGCATCGCAGGCATTGACGATAAGGTTCAGCAGGACCTGCTGCATTTGCACCCGATCGGCGAACACCAGCGGTAACGAGGGCTCCAGCCGGGTACGGATGTTCACGCTCCGCTGCATGAGCTCGCTGTGCATCAACTGGAGAACTTCGGTGACGATCTCATTGAGGTCAGAGGGCCGGGGATCCAGCTCGCCTTTCTTGAGCAGCGTCCTCAGGCGATGAATGACCTGTCCAGCCCGCTGATCGTCGTGAACGATGTCCTTGAGAATGTCGCCGATTTCCGGCGGGGGATTCGGCTCGCGAGCCAGAAGTCGCTGCGCTGCCTGGGCATTAGCCAGGATCGCCGCGAGCGGCTGACTGACCTCGTGGGCCAGGGCTCCCGATAGCTCGCCCAGGGACGCTACGCGGCTCAGGTGCGCAAGCTCGCGCCGCTGCTCCTGCGCCTCGTGCTCCGCGCGCTTTCGTTCGGTCACGTCGCGGATGATGATGATGAAACAGGGCTCACCCGCCATCTCGACGGTCTCCGCGACCATGACGGCGCGCCGGCGGCTGCCCTCGCGGGTGCGCATGCCCAGCTCGAATTCCGGAGCCGGACCCCGAATCTCCAGCCGGCGGGTCCACGCCTCGCGGTCCTCGACGCTGCCGAACAAGTCCAGCTCCGCCATAGTCTGGCCGATAGCTTCCTGACGGCTGAATCCGAACATGGCCTCCCAGCGCTCGTTGACCTCGATGAGTCGGGAGTCGGCCTGGCCAACGATCGACATGGGATCGGGGCTCGAGTGAAAGGCCCGGCCGAAGCGTTCTTCCGAGCTTCGTAACGCCTTCTCGATGGCGACGCGCTCGTCAATTTCCTGTTGCAGAGCGACGACAGCGGACGAAAGCTCGACTGTCCGCTCGGCCACTCTCCGTTCGAGGTCGGAGCGGGCGTCTCGCAATGCCTGCTCGACCACTTTCTGATCTTCGATATCGGTACAGGTGCCGTACCACCGGATCACCGCGCCTTCCTCATTCAGCACCGGGCGGGCACGGGCCAGGTGCCAGCGATACTTGCCGGTCGCCCGCACCCTGATCCGGTGTTCGATCTCCAGCGGTTCCCCCGTTCGCATCGCCTCGGCCACCGCTCGGATGCACCCATCCCGGTCATCCGGGTGCGTCATTGGGAGCCAGCTCTCCTGGGCGATTTCGCCTTGCGGGACCCCCGTCAGCTCGGTCCATCGGCGGTTGAAGTATTCGAATTGACCGTCGGGCCGCACCACCCAGACGATCTGCGGCATCGCATCCGCCAGCTCCCTGAGTCGGGCCTCGCTCTCGCGCAGGGTACGCTCCTCGCGGCGGCGCTCCTCATTGGTCTTTCGCTCGGTGATATCCACGTTGACGCCGAGCATGTGCTCCGGACGCCCGATTCCGTCGTAAGTCGCCTTCCCTTTCGACAGTACCCAGCTGGTGCCGGAGTCATGCCGCTTGATCCGAAACTCGCACTCGTAGGGAGTCTGCTGCTCGATCGCCCCCTGAATCGCCTGAGATAGCGTGGCCCGATCGGTCGGGCATACCAGCCCGAGGAACTGGTTGAAGGAAAGCTCCTGCTGAATCGGAGACAAACCAAAAATCTGGCTGGACTTATCCGAGAGAAATACCGATCCGCGGAGAATGTCCCATTCCCAGGTTCCGACTTGGGCTGCTTCCAGGCCCAGGTTGAGCCGCTCCCGATAATCCCGGGCATCACGCTCGCCAACGACCCGCTCTCGCATGATCGCCGCGAGAGAGAGCGAGAGCACCGCGACGACGATCAGGAACAGCTGGACTGCGAGGGCATTCTCCGCCGGGGAGTTCCCCGCGAAGGGGCCGTGCCCCTCAACTGCGCCCCAGATGGCCAGGGATGACACGAGGAGCAGGGCCGCGCTTATACCCCGCGGCCCGAACCGCAGCGCCGCCCAGAGCAGGAAGGGCAACGGCGCGTAGAGCATGGCGGGA
>DATIOP010000144.1:0-9383 GCA_035472975.1 Gemmatimonadales bacterium | reverse complement strand
AACCAATCGGCCACGCCGGGCCTGACTGAAGCGCTCTGGTGGTCACAGTCCGTGGAGAGCGCGCTGAAGGAATCGGCCATCCATGAGGACGGCCTGGCGCGCAAGCTTGTGGATCTGTCGGATCGCGCCCTGGCACTGGTCGAGAACATGAACTTCGCGTTTCTCTACGACCGCCAGCGCCAGATCTTCTCGATCGGGTACCGGTTGCCCGACACGGAGGGGCCCGGCCGTCTCGACACCTCCTACTACGATCTGCTGGCGTCCGAGGCGCGGCTCGCAAGTTTCGTCGCCATCGCCAAGGGCGATGTTCCCGAAAGCCACTGGTTCCACCTCGGCCGTCTGCTGACCAGCGTCGACGGGGCGGCGACCCTGCTGTCCTGGAGCGGCACCGCGTTCGAGTACCTGATGCCGCTCCTCATCATGCGCTCGTACTCCGAAACCCTGCTCGACCAGTCCTGTCGCATGGCGGTCCGGCGTCAGATCGATTACGGCAAGCAGCAGGGTGTGCCATGGGGCATTTCGGAATCGGGATTCAACGTGGTGGACCGGCACGGCAACTATCAGTACAAGGCGTTCGGCGTTCCGGGCCTTGGCCTCAAACGCGGGCTGGGAGACGAGCTGGTCGTGTCTCCGTATTCGACGGCACTCGCCGCCCTGGTGGAGCCGGCGACCGCGACCCAGAACTTCCGCCGGCTGACTCGCGCGGGCGGCGAAGGCGTCTACGGCTACTACGAAGCGATCGACTTCACCCACCGCCGGCTCGACCAGAGTGGGGCGGAGCCGATGATTCCCGCCCAGCGCGGGACGGTAGTTCAGGCCTACCTTGCCCACCATCAGGGAATGAGCCTCGTGGCGTTGGCGAACGTGCTCCTGGACAATCCGATGGTGCGCCGCCTCCACGCCGACCCGCGGGTGCAGGCGACGGCTCTGCTGCTGCAGGAGCGGGTTCCCCGTCACGCGCCGCTGATGGAAGCCCGCCCGGTTGAGGAAACCCGGGTGCGGGCCCCGGCAGCCGCCGCGTCGCTGCGGCGCTTCCGCTCACCCCACACCCGGTATCCGCACGCCCAATTCCTGTCGAACGGCTCCTATACGACGGTCGTCACCAACGCCGGCGGCGGAGCGAGTTTCTGGCGCGATCGCGCAGTGACCAGGTACCGCGAGGATTCCACCTCGGATTACGGCAGTCAGTTCATCTACCTGCGTGATGTGCGGAGTGGAGCGGTCTGGTCCGCCGCGTACCATCCCACCGGCCGCGAGGCGGATGACTACCTCGTCACCTTCCGGGCGGAGCGAGTCATCTACCGCCGTCGCGACGATGAGATCACGACGCAATTGGACATTGCCGTCTCTACCGAGGACGACGTGGAGGTGCGTCGCCTTTCAGTGACCAATCACAGCGACCGGCCGTGCGAGCTGGAGATCACGAGTTACGCGGAAATCTCGCTGAGTCCGGTGCGGGACGACCTGGCGCATCCCGCCTTCAACAAGCTCTTCGTTCAAACCGAATTCATCCCCGAATCGCGCGCCCTGCTTTGCGGCCGCCGGCCGCGCTCGCCGGATGAAGCCGGCGCCTGGGCCATCCATGTCTTGAGCGTGGAGGGCAGAATCCAGGGGGCGGTGGAGTGGGAGACCGATCGAGCACGGTTCCTGGGGCGGGGTCGCGACCCCTCACGTCCCGTGGCACTCGACGGACGCGCCTTGTCCGGGACTACGGGTGCCGTACTGGACCCCATCATGAGTCTGCGCCAGCGGATTCGCCTCGCACCCGGGGGCTTCCTGCGGCTCTCCTTCTCGACTGGCATGGCTGCGAGTCGCGAGCAGGCCCTGGCCATGGCTCAGAAGTACCAGGATCCCAGCGCCGCCGCGCGGACCTTCACCCTCGCCTACACCCAGGTACAGAGCGCCCTGCGCCACCTGGGGATTTCGAGTGACGACGCATCGCTCTTCGAACGACTCGCTTCCAGAGTTCTCTACGGCGACGGGTCCCTGCGCGCGCCTCCCGAGCTGCTGGCGCGCAATGAGCTCGGGCAGGCTGGCCTCTGGCCCCACGGAATCTCCGGCGATCTGCCGATCCTGCTGGTGCGCGTGGTGGAGGAAGACGATCTGCCGCTGGTCCGCCAGGTACTCCAGGCCCAGGAGTACTGGCGACTCAAGGGCCTTCGCGCCGACGTCGTGGTGCTGAATGAGCATCCGGCGAGCTATCTCGACGAGATGCACGTTCAGCTCACTTCCCTCCTCGACACCGGCAACTGGGCCGCGTGGAAACACAAACCGGGCGGTGCCTATCTGCTTCGGGGCGATCGGATGACCGAGTCCGAACGAATCCTCCTCGCCAGCGTCGCCCGCGCCATTCTCAGCGGTGATCGGGGGGAGCTGGCCAACCAGCTGGACCGTCCCTACCCCGATCTGCAGTGGCAGGATCATCTCCCGCCGCCACCGCCGGCGCCGGTCGTGGCGTTGCGCTGGAGCGAGACGGAAGTCCCCCCACTCGTCTTTCCCAACGGCACCGGTGGGTTCACAGCGAATGGGCAGGAGTACGTGATCGTGCTCGAAGGGGAAGCGGAAACTCCGATGCCCTGGGTCAATGTCATGGCCAACCCGGCTTTCGGCACCGTCGTTTCCGCCTCAGGCTCGGCCTACACCTGGGCGGAAAACAGCCGGGAGAACCGTCTCACACCATTTGCCAACGATCCGGTCACCGATGCAACCTCGGAAGCGCTGTTCATTAGGGACGACGAAGATGGCCGGGTCTGGTCTCCTACTCCGGGACCATTACCACGCAACCGCGATAGTGGACGCTTCGTAATCCGGCACGCACCCGGTGTGTCGCGCTTTACCCAGGCGGCCCAGGGGATCATGCACGACCTGAGCGTGTTCGTGGACGCGAACGATCCGGTCAAGTTCGCGGTGCTGAGTCTCTCGAACCGGAGCGGGCGCCGCCGCAAACTCAGTGTGTTCGGCTACAACGAGTGGATTCTCGGCCCGCCGCAGCCGGGGGAGGAATTTCACGTCGTCAGCGAGCTCGACGCGGACACCGGCGCGATCCTCGCGCGAAACCCCTACAACCAGGAATTCGCCGGAAGAGTCGCATTCGCCTGCGTCAGCGAGCGTTTCAGCTCCGCCACGGGAGATCGGCTCTTCTTCCTCGGTCGCAATGGATCCTTCACGAGAGCCGCTGCACTGAGCGGCCCGGGGCTTCCCGGTCAGTTCGGCGCCGGCCTCGATCCCTGTGCGGCGTTTCAAGTCAAGGTGGACCTCGGCCCCGGAGAAAGCCGCCGCCTCGTCTTCCTGCTGGGTGAGGGCCGCGACCGGGATCATGCGCTGGAGCTCGTCATGCGCCATCGCAGTGTGGCAGCGGCCGACCGGGCGCTCGCCACCGTCCAGCGATTCTGGAGTGACCTGCTCGACACGATCCAGGTCCGCACTCCCGATGACTCGTTCGACGTGCTGATGAACCGCTGGCTGATGTACCAGAACCTCAGTTGCCGGTTCTGGGCCCGATCCGCCTTTTACCAGCCGGGCGGAGCGTTCGGGTTCCGCGATCAGCTTCAGGATGCGATGGCGCTCTGCCTCGCGCGGCCCGACCTCCTGCGTGCCCATCTGCTCCATGCAGCCTCGCGCCAGTTCCTCGAGGGAGACGTGCAGCACTGGTGGCACGAGCCCTCCGGCAAGGGAACCCGCACCCGGTGTTCCGACGATCTGCTCTGGCTGCCCTTCGCAACGGCGCACTACGTGAATACCACGGGAGACGAGGCGATCCTCGACGAGGTCGTTCCGTTCCTCGAGGCCCCGCCGCTGGCACCCTCCGAGGCGGAGGTCTACGGCGAGCCCAAAGTGTCTGCCGAGTCCGCCTCCCTGTTCCAGCACTGCGTCCGGGCGATAGACCGCAGCTTGACCGCCGGACGTCACGGCTTGCCGCTGATGGGAAGCGGGGACTGGAACGACGGTATGAATCGGGTCGGCAAGGACGGGCGGGGCGAGAGCGTTTGGCTCGGCTGGTTCCTGCATTCTGTCCTGCAGCAGTTCCAGCCGTTGTGCCAGGCGCGCGACCCTTCCCTCGCGGCGCGCTACGGCAGTGAGCGAAGCCGGCTCGGCCTCATGCTGGGCCAGGCGTGGGACGGCAACTGGTATCGGCGCGCCTACTACGACGACGGCTCTCCGCTGGGCTCGGCCCAGAACGATGAGTGCAGGATCGATTCAATCGCGCAGTCGTGGGCCGTGCTTTCCGGAGCGGGCACCTCAATCCGGGCCGAACAGGCAATGGATGCTGTCCGAAGTTATCTGGTACAGCGCGGAGCCGGACTGGTCCTCGTCCTCACCCCGCCGTTCGATCAGTCGCCTCAGGACCCGGGGTACATCAAAGGCTACCCGCCCGGGATGCGCGAGAATGGCGGCCAGTACACCCATGCCGCGATCTGGACCGTCATGGCCCTTGCCCGGCTCGGCAGCGGCGACGAAGCAGTCGAGCTGTTCCACATGGTCAACCCGATCAACCACACCAGGAATTCGGCCGGCACCGATCGTTATAAAGGAGAGCCCTACGTCACCGCCGGCGACGTCTACTCCCATCACGCGCACGTAGGAAGGGCGGGTTGGACCTGGTATACCGGCTCGGCAGGATGGATGTATCGCGCCGGACTGGAGAGCATCCTGGGACTCAAGCGGCACGGGGCGACATTCGAGCTGTCGCCCTGCATTCCCACCGTGTGGCCCGAGTACTCGATGACCTGGCGCTTCGGGAAGACCCGCTTCGAGATCTCGGTGATCAATCCGGAACACCGCTGTCAGGGAGTCTCCGAGGCCGAGTTGGACGGCGAGCAAGTGGACCCGCGCGCCATCCCGCTGCTGGACGATGGCTCAACCCATCAGGTCAGGGTGATCATCGGAGCCCCAGCCCTGACCGTCACCCGTGGGGCGGTCAGGGGAAGGGCGCGGGCTTGAGGCCGGCTATTCGCCGGCCATAAGTCTTGCACGCCCGCCTGGAGAAAATTCTACCACGAAGGTCTCGCCTCCCTGCACCGTGATCGATCCGCTCCCGACTCCCACTAGCGACACCCAGACCATCATGGCCGAGCGCATACTTCCCCTCCGGGGCAAAAAAGAATGAAGGCGGGATGAGCGCTCGTGTGAGCGCTACATCTCGCCTTCGGCTGGGGGAGCCTGGCAGCTCCCTCCGCCAAGGTGGCATCCCATTTTCTATCCTGGGAGCCGCCTTTTTGCTTCCGGAATCACTATAGCCCCTCGCACCGGAAATCGAAGTGACCAGTGTCACCCCGAACGCAGCGTGATGTTGACCACATCAGCGTCGTGTCACGCCTCAGTCTTTTCTCCCAGAGCGCGGCGATGAATCTCGCGAATCGTTTCGATGGTGTCGGCGTCCTGGGCGCTCTTGTCGGGTCGATATCCCTTGATTCTCGCGAAGCGTAGCGCGACACCCCCGGGGTATTGCGAGCTTGACTGCACGTCGTTGAAAGCAACCTCCACGACCAGCTCGGGCCGCACGTAAACGGTGTAGTCATCGCGTCTCACTTCGAGTTCCTGCAAACGCGTCGTCTGCCATGCCAGGACCTCGTCCGTCATTCCCTTGAACGTCTTGCCCAGCATCACGAACTCACCGCTCGCGGCGTCCCGGGCACCCAGGTGAAGGTTGCTGAGCCAGCCGCGTCGCCGGCCGTTTCCCCATTCCGCGGCGAGAACAACCAGATCGAGCGTGTGAACCGGTTTGATCTTGAACCAGCGTTGCCCTCGTTGTCCCGCCTCATACCGCGCGTCGAGCGCCTTGACCATCACCCCTTCGTGGCCCTGCGCCAGTGCGCGGTCGAGAAAGGCCTGGGCTTCCACCGGTTCTGCCGTCACCCCGCGGGTGATCAACAGCTGTGGCGGCAGCGATCTCCGCAGGAATTCGTGGCGCTGTTCCTGTGTCAGGTCGAGAAGCGATTTGCCGTCGAGGTATAACAAATCGAAGAAGAACGGAGTAAGCGGCACCTCGCCGCGCTGCCGATCAACCTCGGAGCGGCGCCCGAAACGGCTCATCGTCGTCTGAAAAGCATGCGGTGATCCGTCGCTCCTGAGAGCAATGACCTCCCCGTCCAGTATCAGCTCCCGCGAAGGCAAGGCACGGACTATCTCGACAACCTCAGGTACCGCAGCCGTCACCTCGTTGAGTCGCCGCGAGTAGACCTTCACCTCGGCGCCTCCTTTGTGCACCTGGATTCGCGCCCCGTCGAGCTTGAATTCGAACGCCGCGCGGCCCAGGCGCTCCAATGCCTCGGCGGGAGTCGCGGCGGTATCGGCGAGCATCGGCAGCACCGGTCGGAAAAGCCGGATCGCGAACTCGCCCAGCCCGCTGCCGCCCGCCAGAATCGCCCGAGCCACGGTTCCCAGGTCCCCCGCGGTCATGAAGGCGCGCTGGACTTCCGCTCGGGGCAGCTCCGCGGCACGGGCGACCGCATCCAGCACCACACCTTCGAGCGCGCCCTGCCGCAACTCCCCGATGAGTAGACGCGCCAGAAACTGCTGCTCGACTCCGGTGGCCCGGGCCCACAGACCGCGTAGGAGGCGGGACCGTTCGTGAGCCGAGCCCTTGCCGCCGACCCGCGCGATTTCTTCCAGGGCCGCATCCACGTCGCTCACCGTGAGAGACGCCCTGTCGGCGCCAGATACTTCCGAAAGCGTCGCAACCGCGGCATACCCGACGCCGAGTCGTGGTTGACGGATGGATCCGGTGAGATAAGAGGTCCCGATCTCCACCTCCGCAGCCTCGAGCTGGCGGAGGAGTGCCGCCAGCAGCGCGACTTTTTCCAGCCGTCCGTTTGCGGCGGTGACTCGGCTCGAGGTCTCGACCAGGTCGGCGAGGGTAACCATGGCAGCAGGATACCCGGGGTCCCGATGCCGCCGAAAGGCCGCATGAGTAACGATCCCATCGCTGGCGAGAGCGGGGGCGCGGTATCACCTTGTGAGAAACCGATGAAACGAGGACCCGAATGCGCTACCAATTTCTGATCGATACCTATGCGACTGAACGGCTCAAGGTGCTCAGCGTGTGGAGCATGTTCGAGGAAGGCGATCTTTCGACCCGGCCGCACCGGGAAGACCGCCGTGGCCGCAGCGTGCTCGAACAGATGGTCCACCAGTGCATGAGCGAGAATCTCTGGTTCCGCTCCATGCTGGGGATCGACGTCGGAGCACCGCCGCTGCCCGAGCAGGAGACCCGGAGTGGATTCGTGCGACGCTATGCGGAAGACTCGGGCAAGCGACTCGACGTGCTGCGGGGCAAACCGGATGAGTGGTGGGAGGAAGCGGCTGCATTCTTCGAGGTGCGTCGCAGCCGGGCCTGGATCATGGTGCGGAGGATCGCCCACACCGCCCATCATCGCGGGCAGCAGACCACTCTCCTGCGCATGCTCCGCCGGAATGTGTACAGCACCTATGGCCCGACCGCCGACACCGGCGGTCTGCCGGCGAATCAGGCGCCGACCATCTACGCCTTCCCCGATGAGAGTACGCTGCTCGCCGGAATCGATGGGGGCGACAAATCACCATTGCCCGGGCCGGGCGCCTCGCTACCGACCGAGCGTCCCAACCGGTAGGAGGTCGTCCTTCTTGTTCAGTCGGTGCGCAGCGTATTCGCAGGATCGGCGTGGCTCGCGCGTGCGGCCGGGAGCCAGGAAGCGGCGAGTGCCGTAATCACTAGGAGGAGAGGAACGGTGAGAAAGGTGAGCGGATCGGAGGGGGCGACTTCATAAAGGAGTGCTCGCATTGCCCGCGTCGCGCCGAACGCGGCACCGATTCCCAAGGCGAGTCCCACCAGCACCAGCCTCAGTCCGTGGCTCACGATTAGCCACTGCACATGAGTCGCACGCGCGCCGAGCGCGATTCGGATCCCCATCTCCCTGGTGCGCCGCCGGGCGACTTGTGCGATGACGCCGTACACTCCGACGATCGCCAGGGCCAGGCCCACCGCGGCAAACGCGAGGAGCAGTGTCATGAAGAATCGCTGGCTCGCCACGGAACGGGACCAGAGCGTCTCCATCGGATCGATCGAAACGATCGCAAGCTCGGGGTCCAAGTCGCGCACCAGCTGGCGCACCGAGGTACCGAGGGTGGTCGGAGGCAACGAGCTGCGCAGCATCAGCGTCATGTACTCGTTCGGTGTCTGCGCGAACGGGGTGAACACTTCGATCCGCGGCTCGATGGCGAGGCTTGCCTGACGCTCGCTACCCACGACCCCGACGATGGTGTACCAGACCGAAGTGGAATCCGGGATGCGGTCGAAGGACATCCGCTGCCCCACCGGATCCTGGTCCTTGAAGTACTGCAGGGCCAGGGCCTCGTTGATCACCACAACCGGCGGCGAGTCTTCCCGGTCCGCATCGCTGAACACTCTACCCGATCGCAGCGGGATGCGCATGACGCGGAAATAGCCCGGAGCGGCCGTCCGGTGTACGACCTCCGTGCCATACTCATCGGCGGGGCGGCCGGCGATGTGAAAGTCGCTGGTCCAGCCGATGCCGGTGAGTGCCGGAGTGACCACCGTCGCGGCCTCTGTTACTCCGGGCAGGTTCCGCGCTCTTCCCTGCAATTCATCAAAGAAACTGATGATCTTGGTCGAGGTATCGTACTTGGCTGGTGGGAGATTGATCGCGACGGCCAGGACTCCCTTCGGATCAAAACCGGGGTCAACCTGCTGCAGCCGCCAGAAACTGCGGACCAGAAGCCCCGCTCCCGTGGTGAGTAACAACGCCAAAGCGATCTCGGCCACCACCAGCGCGTTGGCCCAGCGACGAATCCGGCTGCCTTCGCTCGCGAGTCGACCGCCTTCCTTCAGTACATCAGCGGGAGCGCGGCGCCCTCGCCAGATCGCCGGAGCGACGCCGAACAAGAGCCCGCTGGCTGTCGTGACCGCGACCACGTAGCCGACCACGCTCCAGTCGATCGCAACGTCCCCCACTGGTAGCATGCCGGCAGGTTGCAATGCCGAGAGTGCACCGGTCCCGAGCCAGCCCAGTACCAGTCCCGCGAGCCCGCCGAGGGCGGACAACACCAGGCTTTCCGTGAGCGCCTGCTGGACTAGTCGGCCCCGCCCCGCGCCGAGGGCCAGCCTGAGCGCCGCTTCCCTCTCTCGCCCCAGGGCCTGGACCAGCAGCAGGTTCCCCACGTTGGCGCACGCGATGAGAAGGAGAAGCAGCACCGAGCCAAGCAGCACCCATAGTGGTTGCCGGATCTTACCGACCAGGAAATCGTGCAAAGGGGTCATGTCGGCGCCCATGACCCGATTGGTCTCTGGATATTCAACTTGGAGCTGGCGGACCACGCCCTGGAATTGGGCGTCGGCCTGCTGCGGCGAGACACCCGGCTTGAGTCGCGCCACGACCCGGATCCAA
>DATIOP010000143.1:0-10133 GCA_035472975.1 Gemmatimonadales bacterium | reverse complement strand
CTAACCCGGGAACCTCGAGCGCGGCCCGAAATAACGCGCTGGTCACCAGCCACTTTGTCATTCCATGGGGCATGCTCTCGGGTCCGCCGGGGATGGCTGACCCGGCGCCAGTTTCCGGTCAGGTCACTCAGTCGCTTGACTTATCGCGGGGAGACTCGTAGGCTACCAGTCATCGGTTGCATAATGTTGCCCTGCGCCGGAGCCTGATGCCTCACATGTCGTCACTGCTGCTCCTCGTCCTTATTACCCTCGTCCTGGTCCTCCTTAGGGGCCTCGGCGGGGATCGCGGCGTTTACGGGCAAGCAGTATAGTCGATACAACATCGAGCCCTTCCCGCCGCGGACCCCGAAAAGGTCCGCGGTTTTCTTTTTGGCCTCAAAGGAGACGAGAGACGCAATGCTGAAGGACGTCTTGATTTTCGACACGACCCTGCGGGACGGGGAACAGGCCCCAGGCAACACTATGACGCCCGAGGAGAAGCTTCGCCTCGCCCGCCAGCTCGACGCTCTTGGGGTCGACGTTATCGAGACCGGCTTCCCCGCCGCCTCGGAGGGCGACTTCCGCAGCGTGCAGGAGATCACGAGCGAAATCCGGCGCCCGGTGCTGGCGGCGCTCGCGCGCTGTCATGCGAAGGACATCTCGCTCGCAGGCGATGCGATCCGCAATGCGGCACGCCCCCGGCTCCACATTTTCATCTCGACCTCGGACCTTCACCTCGAGCACAAGCTCAGGCTCACCCGCGAAGAGGTCCTCGAGCTGGCGCGCCAGTCCATTCGCCAGGCGCGGAGCTACACCGACGACGTCGAGTTCTCCGCCGAAGACGCGAGCCGGACCGATCTCGACTACCTCTGCCAGATAGTGGAAATGGCCATCGCGGAAGGCGCTACGACCATCAACCTGCCCGATACGGTGGGATACGCCCTGCCTGCGGAGTACGCCTCGATGTTCCGCGCGGTGCGCGAACGCGTCCCCGGGAGCGAGCGGGTCACCTTCAGCGCGCACTGCCACGATGACCTGGGCCTCGCGGTCGCCAATTCGCTGGCCGCGATCGAGGCCGGCGCGGGACAGGTCGAGTGCACTGTTAACGGCATCGGCGAACGGGCAGGGAACGCGGCGCTCGAGGAGATCGTGATGGCCTGCCGCACCCGGCCTCAGGTCGCCTCGTTCCGCTGCAACGTGGATCCGCGGGAGATCTACCGGACCAGCCAGCTCCTCTCCTACCTGACCGGAAGCTTCCCGCAGCCCAACAAGGCGATCGTGGGCCGCAACGCCTTTGCCCACGAGGCGGGGATTCATCAGCACGGGATCCTGCAGAACGGGCTCACCTACGAAATCATCAAGCCCGAAGCGGTCGGGATACCTCACTCGACGCTCGTGCTCGGCAAGCATTCCGGTCGCCACGCGCTCGAACGGCGCTATCGCGACCTGGGCTACCAGCTCGACGACCGTCAGCTCCAGGATCTCTACCAGGAGTTCATCCGGCTGGCCGATCGCAAGCGAGAGATTCTCGACGAGGACCTGCTGGCACTGGTGCACGAGAGTTTCCACGACGCGCCGGAGGAATACCACATCACCAAGCTCCGGGTCGTCTGCGGCAGCGTGCCTGCCGAGGCGGAGGTCCAGATGACCGGACCGTGGGTCGGGGAGCGAGTTGCGCGGGGAAGCGGAGACGGGCCGATCGCAGCGGCCTTCAGCGCGATCAGCGAGATTCTCGATCGTCCGGTCGAGGTGATGAGCCTGTCACTTCGCTCGGTCACTCCCGGACGGGATTCTGTTGGACAGGTGTTCCTCCAGGCCCGGATTGGTGGGAAGACGATGACGGGTCAGGGTGCGTCGACCGACATCGTGGAGGCGAGTGCGCGCGCCCTGGTACATTCGCTCAACAAGGAGCGGCACGCTGAAGTGCTCGAGGCGTCGTCGCTGAATTCGGTGTACTTGTGGGGGGTCTAGCGGTCATGGGTCTTGGGTCGTGGGTCCGTGCTTGGCCGCTCCGGACTCAGAGACCAGCGACCCCAGGACTCAAGACTCACGACCCATGACTTTTTCGCGAGAGCGTCCATGCCCGAGTCACTGACTGGCGCCCAGCTCCTCTGCCGCCTGCTCCGAGAGCAGGGGGTGGACCTGATGTTTGGGTATCCGGGTGGCGCGATCATGCCGTTCTATCACGCGCTGCCGGAGTTCCCCGAACTTCGGCACGTGTTGATGCGCCATGAACAGGCAGCGGCTCACGCGGCCGATGGCTACGCGCGTGCGTCCGGCCGTCCGGGCGTCTGTGTCGCGACCTCGGGACCCGGCGCCACCAACCTGGTGACCGGACTCGCCACGGCCCAGATGGACAGCTCGCCCGTGGTTGCGATTACCGGCCAGGTCCCTCGAGCGATGATCGGTCGCGATGCCTTCCAGGAGACGGATATCATCGGCATCACCCTGCCGATCACCAAGCACAGCGTCGCCATCAATGACGTCACCGAACTCGCTCCCAAGCTGCGCGACGCTTTCGCGATTGCCACAACAGGCCGGCCCGGGCCTGTGCTGATCGACATCCCGAAGGATGTCCAGAACCAGAAGATCGACTGGAGCGAGGGCGCGTCGCCGGCGGTGTCCTTGAATGGCAAGCATGGTCCGACACCCACGGGCGTCGCCGCGCTGCAGGAAGCCGCCCGGCTCATTGCTGAAGCGGAGCGTCCGCTTCTCATGGTAGGACACGGGGTGATACTCGCCAGAGCATATGACGCGGTGCTTGCCCTCGCCGAGAAGACCGACATCCCGGTGATCACGACACTACTCGGCATCAGCGCATTTCCCGAGAGTCATCGCCTGCATTTGGGCATGCCGGGCATGCACGGCGAAGTGCACGTCAACCGCGCGATCCAGCACGCCGACCTCATCATCGGCATCGGACTCCGCTTCGACGACCGGGTGACCGGCAACACGGCTGGATTCGCTCCGCGCGCACGGATCATTCACATCGAGCTTGATCCCTCGGAGATCGGGAAAAACGTTCCGGTTGCACTGGGATTGGTCGGGGATGCCAGGGATCTCACGAGTCGCCTGTCGGCGCTCGTGGCCTCTCGTCGCTGTGACGCCTGGCACCAGGAAATTCTCGGCTTCACTCGGGCGCGCTCTGAGAGTTATCGCGGAGAGCTGTCTCCCGAAGGCATCCTCAGCGGCATCCGTGACGTGAGCGGGCCCGATTGCACCGTCGTCTCCGACGTGGGTCAGCACCAGATGTGGGTGGCCAAGCTCTACCCCTACAATACCCGCAACAGCCACATCACCTCCGGCGGACTCGGCACGATGGGGTTCGCGGTCCCCGCGGCGATTGGAGTGCACTTCGCACGTCCCGACAGGCCCGTCTGGGCCATCTCGGGTGACGGCGGGTTTCAGATGAACATGCAGGAGATCGCCACCATGGTGCAGGAAAAGATCCCGGTGAAGATGGCGATCTTCAACAACGGATACCTCGGCATGGTGCGGCAGTGGCAGCAGTTCTTCCATGGCCGCCGCTACTCGGCCACACCCATCTGGAGCCCGGACTACGTGCGTCTCGCGGAGGCGTATGGCATCGCCGGCTACCGAGTCGAACACGCGCGACAGATCGAGGAAGCAGTCGCCCGCGCGCTGCGCGACCCTGGCCCCGCGCTGGTCGAGTTCGTGATCGAGCAGGAAGCGAACGTCTTCCCGATGATTCCTCCGGGAGCCACGCTGTCCGACCCGATCGAATCGGAACCCGCACCGCTCGCCTCACCGTGACCTCGTCCGCCGCTTACAGCATCTGCGTCGGCCTGGAAGACGAATTCCTCGCGTTCAACCGGCTGGTGGGAGTCGTGCGTCGACGCAATCTCGCGATCGAAAGCCTCTCGATCGGTTCGGGGCAGGAGGCCGGAGTAGCCCGGGTCACGATCGTGGTGCGGGCGGATGAGGGTGCGGTCGACCGGCTGGTCCGCCAGCTCCGAAAGGTGATCGGTGTCCGCGGTGCCGCGGCGGAACCCGAGGCGTCGGTAGCCTGTCGCGAACTCGCCTTGATCAGAGTGCGCACGACTGGACGATACGCCGAAGTGCTCGACACCGCGGGCCGTTTCGGCGCGACCGTGCTCGAGGAGAGTCGTGACGAGGCCCTGCTCGAGGTGACCGGCCCAGGTCCCATGGTGCTCTCCCTGATTCGCGCGCTGGAGCCCTTCGGCGTCATCGATGTGGCTCGCAGCGGCATCGTCGCGGTGAGCAGGCCAGGAACTACGTCGGCCGGATTTGAGACTCGGTCGATATCTGACGTTGAGTCCGAGCGATACCAATCAGTTCTCACTTTGCGAGACGACTAATGACCGATTCCCAGCAGGGTCCGCGCGTGTTCTACGATTCCGATGCGGATCGCACCAGGCTCAAAGACCGGACCTTCGCCATCATCGGCTATGGCAGCCAGGGCCACGCCCATGCGCTCAACCTTAAGGAAAGTGGCGCCAAGGTCATCGTCGGCCTCCGGCCAGGCGGCGCGTCATGGGCGAAGGCCAAGGCGGTGGGGCTCGATGTTCGTCCTGTCGCGGATGCTGCGCGTGCGGCCGGCACCATCATGATCCTGGTTCCCGATCAGGATGGTCGCGCGGTGTACGAAGCGGAGGTGGCGCCTGCTTTAGGGGCAGGGAAAACCCTGATGTTTGCTCACGGGTTCAACATCCACTTCGGAGAGGTGGTGCCACCGAAGAATGTGGATGTGAGCATGATCGCGCCCAAATCTCCCGGTCATCTTGTACGCAGCGAGTACGAGGCGGGGCGAGGTGTGCCGGCGCTCGTCGCGGTGCACCAGGATGCGAGCGGCGAGGCGCTCGCCAATGCGCTCGGCTACGCCTCCGGAATCGGTTGCACCCGTGCCGGTGTCATCGAGACGACCTTCCGGGAAGAGACCGAAACGGACCTCTTCGGCGAGCAAGCCGTCTTGTGCGGCGGGGCAACGGCCCTCGTGAAAGCCGGTTTCGACACGTTGGTGGAGGCCGGCTACCAGCCCGAGATGGCCTACTTCGAGTGTCTCCACGAGCTCAAGCTGATCGTGGACCTCATGTATCGAGGCGGCCTCAAGTTCATGCGGTATTCGATCAGCGACACCGCGGAATACGGCGACTACACCCGGGGCCCGCGGATCATCACGGAGCAGACTCGTCAGGAAATGCGGAAGATCCTTGCCGACATCCAGAGTGGCGCGTTCGCGAAGGAATGGCTGGCCGAGTGCCGTGCAGGCGGTGCAAACTTCGCCCAGCTGCGCGAAGAGGCGCGGGACAGCGGGATCGAACAGGTAGGCGCAAAGCTGAGGGCGATGATGCCGTGGTCTGAGGAAGGGAAAGGAAAAGTACCGAGTACCGAGTACCGGGTACCGAGTGCGGCTCCCGCGACTACCGCCGGAGTCTCGTCGCGATGATTCCGCCAGGGGCTCTGCATCAAGTCCTCTCGGTACTCGGTACCCGGTACTAGGTACTGTCGATGATCCGTACCCTGTTCGAGAAGCTCTGGAGCTCGCACGTGGTCCATCAGGAAAACGGCGGGCCGGCCTTGTTGTACGTGGATCTCCACCTGGTCCACGAAGTCACCTCGCCCCAGGCGTTCGAAGGGCTGCGGCGCGAGGGACGGGCCGTGCGCCGGCCCGATCTCGCGGTCGCGACAGTCGACCATAATGTCCCCACGACGGATCGCACGCTGCCGATTGCGGATTCAGTGTCGCGGCGCCAGGTGGAGTTGCTGCTCAAGAACGCCACCGATTTCGGCATCGAGCTCTTCGGCCTCGACTCGCCGCACCAGGGGATTGTCCACGTGATCGGGCCGGAGCTGGGGTTGACCCAGCCAGGCCGGGTGATCGTCTGCGGAGACTCCCACACTTCGACTCACGGCGCCTTCGGTGCCTTCGCCTTCGGCATCGGAACAACGGACGTGGAGCATGTGCTGGCAACCCAGACCATTCGAGTCGCGCGGCCCAAGACCATGGAGGTCCGGTTTACCGGCAAGCCTGGACCCGGCGTCGGCGCCAAGGATCTCATCCTGGCCCTGATCGGAGAGATCGGGATCGGTGGCGCGGCCGGCCACGTCATCGAATACACCGGCGAAGCAATTCGGGCTCTCTCGATGGAAGGCCGGATGACCGTGTGCAACATGTCCATCGAGGCCGGTGCCCGGGCGGGCATCATCGGACCGGACGAGACGACCTTCATGTATCTGATGAGTCGTCCTCGCTCCCCGCGCGGCCGCGCGTGGAGTCGGGCGGTGGATTACTGGAGCAGTCTCGCGACCGATCCCGGGGCCCAATACGAGACTCGGGTCACGATCGATGCTTCCAACCTTGCTCCTCAAGTCACCTGGGGAACCAATCCGGGAATGGTGACCTCAGTGACCGAGGGGGTGCCCGATCCCTCGAAACTCAGCAGCGAAACCGCTCGACGCGATGCCACCCGAGCGCTTACCTACATGGGCCTGGATCCTGGCACTCCGCTCGATGGGCTCCGCATCGACCGCGTTTTCATCGGGAGCTGCACCAATGCCAGGATCGAAGACCTCCGGGAAGCAAGCCGCGTCGTGAGAGGGCGACGCGTAGCCTCCCACGTTTGGGCCCTCGTCGTACCGGGATCGATGCAGGTGAAAGCCCAGGCGGAGCGGGAAGGGCTCGACCGGATCTTCACCGCTGCGGGCTTCGAATGGCGCAACGCTGGATGCTCGATGTGCCTGGGCATGAACCCGGATATTCTCGCGAGCGGCGAGCGCTGCGCCGCCACCTCGAACCGGAACTTTGAGGGACGCCAGGGGAGTGGCGGTCGCACCCACCTCATGAGCCCCGCCATGGCCGCGGCTGCCGCGATCAGCGGGCATATTGCCGACGTGCGGAAGTGGGAATTTGTGGAGGAGTTGGTAGGTGCGAGGTGAGATTGTTGGGATTTCAGATTTAAGATCTAAGATTGCAGATTGATCGGAAATGAAGGACTCGCAGTTCAATCTCAAATCTGAAATCTTCAATCTGAGATCTCCACAATCTTCAATCTGAAATCTTAAATCTGCCATGACATGATTCCCTTCACGACGCACACGGGTTCCGTCGCCTCGTTGCCCAGGACCAACGTCGACACCGACCAGATCATCCCGAAGCAGTTCCTGAAGCGGGTTGAGCGGACGGGGTTCGGGCCCGCCTTGTTTTTCGACTGGCGCTACCGGTCCGACGGATCGCCCAATTCCGACTTCGAGTTGAACCGGCCCAAGGCCGCGGGAGCCACCATTCTTCTCGCCGGTCCCAATTTCGGGTGCGGTTCCTCGCGTGAGCATGCGCCCTGGGCCTTGGGCGAGTATGGCTTCCGGGCGATTTTGAGCGAAAGCTTCGCCGACATCTTCTTCAGTAATTGCTGCCAGAACGGAATCGTGCCGGTAATCCTCAAGCCCGACGAGATGGCCGAGTTGTTCCGTCGCGAAGCAGCATCGCCGGGTCCCTACCAGTTGTCGGTGGACCTGGTCGGCCTGCGTGTTCGGGACGACACAGGGTTCAACGCCGGTTTCACCCTCGACCAGTACCGGAGGGAGGCGTTGCTCGAGGGCCTCGACGAGATCGGCCGGACGCTCAAACTGGAACCCGAAATCCTGGAGTTCGAGCGGCGTCGGGTTCGACAGCACCACCTCCTGGAACGCTGACCTCGTGCACGTTGCGATCCTTCCGGGCGACGGGATCGGCCCCGAGGTAACAGCCGAGGCCGAGCGGGTGCTGGCTGCCGCGGCGGAGCGCTTCGGGATTCACGTCGTCACTTCCCACCATCCGATCGGCGCTGCCGGTGTGCAGGCCGAGGGTGATCCCTTCCCGCGAACGACGCGCGACGCGGTTGCGCGTGCCGACGCGGTGCTCGTGGGCGCGGTAGGAGATCCTTCGCTCGATTCCGCTCCGCGCCACCTCAAGCCCGAGACCGGGCTGCTCGCCCTTCGTGCGCTGCTCGGTGTGTACGCCAACCTGCGTCCCGTCGCGGTGCATCCGGCCCTGGCCGTGCATTCGCCTCTCAAGCCGGAACGCCTCGCAGGGACCGACCTTCTCATCGTCAGGGAATTGACCGGCGGCTTGTACTATGGAGAGCCGAGGGGTCTCGACGGGGAGAAAGCGATCAACACGCTGCGGTACACGAGGAGCGAGATCGAGCGCATCGCTCGTCTGGCGTTCGAGGCCGCCCGACTCCGTCGTCGCCAGGTCCTGTCGGTGGACAAAGCCAACGTACTGGAGACCTCACAACTCTGGCGCCGGGTCGTGACCGAGATCTCGCACGATTACCCGGACGTCTCGCTCGAGCACGCGTACGTGGATTTCGCCGCCATGCGTCTCGTCAGTAACCCTTCGTCAATCGACGTGCTGGTCACTGAAAACATGTTCGGCGACATCCTGAGCGATGAGGCCGCGGTCCTCACCGGCTCCCTCGGCATGCTCCCTTCGGCATCCTTGGGCGACGGAGTCGGCCTCTACGAACCGATCCACGGCTCGGCCCCAGATATCGCAGGGCAGGGCATCGCCAATCCGATCGGCGCCATTCTGTCGTGCGCGCTCCTGCTCCGGCATTCAGGCGGCGCTCAGGAGGCGGCGGCAGGGGTCGAGGCTGCGGTCTTTCGGGTCCTGGAGGGTGGGGCCAGAACCCGGGACATCGCGGCGAAGGGTCGTAAACCACTTTCCACTCGACAGATGGGGGACCGCATTCTGGAGGCTCTGGAACTCGTCGAAACACCCGCGCGGTGAAATCTGCAACATTTGGGACCCCGACCTCGTTATGTCGGCGCCGCTCCTCCGCGGGAGCGTCAACCGACACCGGAGGTCCTGAAATGAAGTGCCAGCATTGTTTCCAGCGTCCAGCCCTCGAGCGCGACGGTCGTCCCGCCTTCCTGAGCCTGTTCGGCACCGTCGAAGGCTATTTCTGCGAGGAGTGCGCGCGGGAGATTCAGCGACCCTACGAGGAGGAGCTGCGACGTTCAGTGGCCGAGCGGGCTCCGCAGTTGACGGATGAAGACTTGGCGAGCCTGCCGGATCAGATGCTGAAGTTTACGGTGATGTTGCCGATTCGTTCGTGAAGCCGCTAGTCGTGAGTCTTGGGTCGTGAGTTGTGGGTCATGAGTCGGGACTAGAAAAAGCAGCGGGGCGTCCGAGAGGATGCCCCGTTGTCATTTTGTTGCAATGCTTCGTCGCCCGTCGCCCGTCGCGCGTCGCCACGTCCCCTCTCACTTCTCACTTCTTACTTCTCACTTCTCACCCCTCCAGCCTGTCCGTTACAGCGCCCACGCTGGCGCTTGAGACGAGGCGGGCATACTTGGCCAGCACGCCTCTCTGGTATCGCGGCGCTGGAGGAGTCCACGCCTTCCTTCTTTGAGCGATTTCCGGTTCCGGGACGTTCAGGCTGAGCATACGTCGCTCGGCATCGATGGTGATCGAATCGCCTTCCTGGACCAGGGCAATCGTTCCCCCCATTGCCGCCTCTGGCGCCACGTGTCCCACCACCATGCCGAAGGTGCCTCCCGAGAAGCGCCCATCGGTAATCAGCCCGACCGAATCTCCCAGTCCCGCGCCGATGATGGCGGAGGTCGGAGACAGCATCTCTCGCATTCCCGGCCCACCGCGCGGCCCCTCGTAGCGGATCACCAGGACATCGCCCGCCTTGATGCGACTGGCGAGGATCGCTTCGAGGCAATCCTCCTCGGATTCGAACACCCGAGCGGGCCCGGTCAGTTTGCTTTGCTTGACGCCGGTGATTTTGGCGACCGCGCCTTCGGCCGCGAGGTTACCTCGAAGAATCGCGAGATGACCTTGCGGATAGATCGGCCGGCTCCACGGGCGAATCACATCCTGGTCGGCCCGGGGCTCTGAAGGAACCTTCGCCAGGACCTCCGCGATCGTCTTGCCCGTAATTGTCGCGGCATCGCCATGGAGCACTCTGTGGGTGAACAGGATCTTCATCACCTGTGGAACACCGCCGGCCCTATGGAGATCGGTCGCGACGAAGCGGCCTGAGGGCTTGAGGTCGCACAGCACCGGCACCCTCGCCCGAATCGTCTCGAAATCGTCGAGCGAGAGCGGGACCTCCGCCGCGTGAGCGATGGCGAGCAGGTGCAGTACGGCGTTGGTCGAGCCGCCCAGCGCCATGCAAACAGCG
>DATIOP010000142.1:0-7055 GCA_035472975.1 Gemmatimonadales bacterium | reverse complement strand
AGCGCTTCTAAGATTCGGATTACGACAACCGATGCTGCCCGATGTTTCGATTAAGTAGAGAGAGGAATGGCTGAACGAAAGATTGATGGCGCTGGGGAGTACCCGGGGCAGTGCGCCGAGTTCTGCGGACTGCAGCACGGGCGCATGGCGTACCGGATCGTGGCTCAACCGCCCGAGGCGTTCGACGCCTGGGCGGCGAACTTCAATACTCCAGGGCCCGATTACTCCGACACGACGAAATCGCCGGAGCCGACGCTCCGCCAAGGCCAGCAGTTGTTTACCGCGAAGGGCTGCGTTGGGTGCCATTCGCTGAATCCTCCCGCGACGCCGGGGCTCATCGGTCCCAACCTCCATCATATCGGGAGCCGCACCTACATCGCGGCGGGCACGCTCAAGAACACCGACGAGAATCTGGCCAAGTGGCTGCATGACCCTCAGGCCTGGAAGCTGGGCGTCCTCATGCCCAACCTGCAGCTCAAGGATGACGAGGTCGCCGCGCTGGTGGCCTTCCTTCGGTCGAACCAATAAACGACTGCACGGGACCGACATGGCAACGACCGTTCGCGAAGCTCCACCATCCCATGAGCCAGAGCCAACCGGCCTGTGGAGCTGGATCACAACCGTAGACCACAAGCGGATCGGCATCCTATACGGCGCGACCGCCTTCTTCTTCTTCCTGCTTGGCGGCATCGAGGCGCTGATTATTCGGCTCCAGCTGGCCAAGCCCGGGAACACCCTGGTTTCAGCCGAGACCTACAACCAGCTGTTCACCATGCACGGCACCACCATGATCTTCCTCGGGGTGATGCCGCTGTCGGCCATGTTCTTCAACTACATGATCCCGCTCCAGATCGGGGCCCGGGATGTGGCCTTCCCCCGGCTCAACGCCTTCAGCTACTGGGTGTTCCTGCTGGGCGGCCTGATCCTGAACGCCGGCTGGCTCTTCGGGGCAGCACCCAACGGTGGCTGGTTCGGCTATGCCAACCTGACCAGCAAGCAGTTCTCTCCGGGGCTCAACATCGATTTCTGGACGGTGGGCCTGCAGGTCCTGGGCGTCGCCTCCCTGGCGGCGGCGGTCAATTTCTTCGTAACGATCATCAATCTCCGCGCCAAGGGCATGAAGATGATGTACATGCCCATGTTCGTGTGGATGAGCTTCATCACCCAGATGCTCCTGCTCCTCGCCTTCCCGGTCATCACCGTCGCGCTGATTCTGCTGATGATCGACCGGACATTCGGCACTCACTTCTATGTGCCGTCCGGCGGTGGCGACCCGATTCTCTGGCAGCACCTGTTCTGGATCTTCGGGCATCCCGAGGTCTACATCCTGATCCTCCCGGCCTTCGGGATCATTTCCGAAGTGCTGCCGGTCTTCTCGCGGAAGCCGCTCTTCGGTTACGCCGCGATGGTGTTCTCCGGGGCGTTCATCGCCTTCCTCGGGTTCGGGGTCTGGAGTCACCATATGTTCTCCACCGGGATGGGCCCCTTCGCCGACGCCTTCTTCTCGATGGCGACGATGCTCATCGCGGTCCCCACCGGGGTGAAGATCTTCAACTGGATCGGCACCATCTGGGGCGGCCAGCTCCAGTTCAGGACCCCGATGCTGTTCGCGCTCGGGTTCATCGCGATGTTCATCATGGGCGGGCTGTCTGGCGTGATGCACGCCTCGCCGCCGGCCGACCTGCAGCAGACCGACACCTATTTCATCGTCGCGCACTTCCACTATGTGCTCTTCGGCGGTTCGATCTTCGGGCTCACCGCCGGCGCCTACTACTGGTGGCCCAAGATGTCGGGCACGATGCTCGACGAGAAACTGGGCAAGGTGCACTTCTGGCTGATGCTGATCGGCTTCAACCTGACCTTCTTCCCGATGCACTTCATCGGGCTGAACGGGATGCCGCGGCGGGTGTACACCTACGCCGCCGAGAACAACTTCGGCTTCTGGAACATGATCGAGACGGTCGGATCCTTCATCCTCGGCCTGTCGTTTCTCGTGTTCCTGGTCAACATCTGGCGGACCATCAGGGGCAAGACTCCGGCCCCGGCCGATCCGTGGAATGGCGCAACCTTGGAGTGGTCGATTCCCTCACCGCCGCAGGTGTTCAATTTCGCGGAGGAACCGGTGGTGCACGGCCGCGACGCGTTGTGGGAAGCCGAGCGCCTGGCCGGCGGCAGAGTACCGGAGCCGCAGCGGGTGAGCGGCAAGGGCATCCATATGCCCAACCCCTCGTACTGGCCGGCGGTGGCGGCGCTGGGTGTTGCGACGACGCTGGTCGGCTTCATCGGGGGACTGCACCTGCCGGTCTCGCTGACCGGAGTGGCGATCCTGTTCTTCGGTGTGTATCGCTGGGCGTTCGAGCCGGCGGGCTGAGCCGGTCGTGAGTCATGAGTCGTAGGTCATCGGACCCACGACCCATGACTCAAGACCATCGACCATCGACTATCGACCATTGACTATCGACCCCTTACTCCTGGATCTCTAGACGTGTCAGCCGACGCACACGCACTCGAACACCACACCGCGACCGGCATCGACAGCCGGAAGCTGGCGATCTGGACCTTCATCGGCTCCGAATGCCTCTTCTTCGCCTCGCTGATCGGGACTTACCTGGTCTACAAGGGGCGGGATGTGATCGGGCCCAAGCCGCACGCCGAGTGGCTGCTGAACGGCAAGGTCCAGGAACAGATGCTGGAAATTCCGCTCGTCACCTTCGGTACCGCCCTGTTGCTCTTCAGCTCGCTGTTCGTGGTAATGGCGCTGAACGGCGCACAGAGGGGGAATCGCCGCCAGCTCATCACCTGGCTGGTGGCCACCATCGGGTGCGGGGTATTCTTCGTCGGGATGCAGGTGTACGAGTTCAGGCACTTTTACCATCGGGGAATGGGCTACACCACGAACCTCTTCAGCTCGACCTTCTTTACCCTGACCGGGTTCCATGGCACGCACGTCACGATCGGGTTGATCTGGCTGACTTCAGTTCTGGTGGTGGCACTGCGAGGTAAGCTTCCCCCTGAAAAGGCACTCAATCTGGAGATCGCGGCGCTCTACTGGCACTTCGTAGACGTGGTCTGGATCGTGATCTTCCCCGTCGTGTACCTCATTCGGTGACCGTCATGAGCTCTCACGCCGCCGCCCACGCTGACGCCCACTCTCATCCCTCTGTCGGGACCTATCTCAAGATCGGCCTCACGCTGTTCATTCTCACGGCGCTCGAGGTGGGGGCCTACGAGGTGGTTCACCGCGGCCAGCCTGCGGGGTTCGCTCACCTTCTCGAGCCGGTAGTGGTACCGGTGCTGTTGATCCTCTCGGCGATCAAGTTCGCCCTGGTCGCGATGTTCTACATGCATCTCAAGTCCGACGGGCGCCTGCTGAGCAGCGTGTTCGTATTCTCCCTCGTCATCGCCGCGGTCGTGATCACGGCGCTGATGCTGCTCTTCGCCTATCTGCATCACGTGGCGCCGACCAAGGTGCCGGGCGGGCCGTAAGGAGTGAGGAGTAAGGAGTGAGGAGTGAGAAGGGGCTTCCAGAAATCGGAGGCCCCTTTGTCGTACCATGCGTTCTTACTCACCTCTCACTCCTTACTCCTGACTCCTCACACCTTCACCACGTATCTCCCCCCTCCGCCGGTGGCCATGCTCCCAAGGCTCTTCTCAACGTCGCGACTTGGCCGACGTGATAACTGTTGTGGGCCACCATCTGCCACAGTACGTCCTCTACCGTCTCCTGCTTGGCCGGGTGAACGACTCGGCTCCGCAGCTGGTTGTCGTCGAGCCGGCCGGCCAGATCGCTTAGCTGTTTGATCTGATTACCAAAGCGGCGAACCTCGTCGGCAAGGGCAGATGCGCTGGCTGGCCCGTCCGTGTTTGGCCAGCTCTCGGCAGCGTGCTCCGGATAGGGGACTTCGGGACCCGTGATCGAGCGGAGCTCGTAGTCCATCCAATAGTTCATGTGTATCAGGAGCTGCCAGATCGTGTGCTCGATTCCGGCGAGTCGCTTTCCCGCGAGTTCAGGACTGAGGCCCGAGACGCAGGACACCGTGTCTGCGTGCGCACCTTTGCCGCGGAGCAGAAGCTGGAGTGTTGTCGCCATGAGCGCTTGTGGGTGGTGGGTAGTGGGGGTGGCTCAGCGAAGTCAGGGATGCGCGACCCCACTCCGCACCACCCACCACCCACCACCCTTCCTTATTTAAGAACCGAAGTTGTCCCCGCTAACAAAACCGGCTGCCGCCTCCGCAATCTGTGGCCGAGTGCGGTGATCAGCATGCAGAGCAGCGCGCCGCAGCCCGCCAGGGCCATGTCCTTCTGCGCGTCCCAGATATCGCCCTGGGTGCCGAGGTAAGCATCGCCGGCGCTGGGCGCGATGACGACGGCCACCAGCATCTCGATGATCTCGTAGATGGCACTGAAGGCGAGGGTCACGTCGAGCGGCAGGTAGTAGGCCCAGAATCCCCTCGTGCTGGCGACTCTCAGGAACACCTCGCGGACCGGATACGCCATCAGCAAGCCGAAGCAGAAGTGGACGACCCGGTCGAAGTGATTCCGGGAGAAGTGGCCCCAATCCTTGAGCCAGTAGCCCAGCGGCACTTCGGAATAGGTGTAGTGGGCCCCGATGGCGTGCAGGGTGAGGAACAGGGTGATCAGCAGGTACGACATGTCCGAAAGGGGGAATCGCCGGTGGGTAAGGACCAGTCCGGCCACTAGTGTGACCGCCAGGACGTTTTCCAGCACCCAGTCCTTCCGGTCCAGCGGATGGATCGCTGTGATCACCCAGACCGCGAGATACCAGGCCATGAGGGACTGGAGCAGGCGACTCTGCCGAAAGTTGGTCTCGATATGGGTGGTCGCAGTGGAGATCCTCATGCCGGCTCCGTGGCTTGGGGTCTAGGCAGTGTGGCGAAAGTCGAGGGGCGACGCGGCTACCAGCGACGAGATTGCCTACATGCGACGCGCGGCCAGCGCGAGACAGATCCACCCTGCCATGAACCCGAGTCCTCCCAGCGGCGTGATGGCGCCGAAGATCCGGATGCCGGAGAGGGCCAGCGCGTAGAGACTGCCGGAGAAGAGCACGGTCCCGAGTACGAAGAGCCACCCGGCCCAGGCGGCGAGAGGGGAAGGGGAGCGTGAGGCAATCCATGCGACAGCGAGGAGGCCAAGCGCGTGGTACATCTGGTAGCGGGCCCCGGTCTCGAAGACCGCGAGGAGATCCGGGGCGAGACGGGCGCGGAGCGCGTGGGCGCCGAACGCCCCGGCCGCGACGGCAATCAGCGCGGAAACCGAACCGAGAGTGGCAAAGAGGCGATCCACGGGCTCCTGATGATCTTGGTTACCTGCACTGCTTGTCGCGGACAATGCTGAACACGCGGATCACGCGGATGATTGCTGGGAAACAGGCAGCCTGCTCATCGTGAACAACCACAACAAAACTCTCAGCGTGTTCCGAGTGATCCGCGTCTTCCGCGTTAGGCTGATCAGTCGTTCCTTACTCTCAGCGAAGTCCCTGTCTCTTCTTCTCCACGATTCGGCGCAAGAATTTCGGGCGAGGTCCAAAGTTGAAGATCAACCCTACAGAAAGATTGGTCGCCATCAGATAGTTGAGAAGCTGCGCTTCGTGGGGTGGTCCCAGTACGCGAACTGCCTTGAGCTCGACTAGGACCGCGTTCTCGACAACAGCGTCGGCCCGGAAGCTTCCCACAAGTCGCCCTCGAAACCAAACCTCCAACGGTTTCTGGCGTTCGAATGTGAGTCCTGATTCCTCCAAAGCGACTGCTTACGCCTCTTCATATACCGATTCGAAAAACCCGTGTCCGAGTTCTCGATAAACCTCGAAGAACAAGCCAATTAGGCGTTCTGTGATCGGGGCGTGCTTGAGCTCTATGTGCGGCCGAGTCATCACCAACACTAGGTGCCACGAATCAACCGATCGTCAACTCAAACGCCCAACTGCATAACACGGAGCACGCTGAACACGCCGATCACGCGGAAGTGCACTAATGGTTTTCTGGCTACCTGCCCATCGTGCATCGATAACCACGAGTTCATTTGTCCGCGTGTTCCGCGTGCTCCGAGTATTCCGCGTTAGGTTGTTCGGCGCTCATAGGGACTTTCCCGATTTCGCCTCCTGCCCCACGGCCATCCCCATCGAGTGATAACCGTTGTCCACGTACACCACCGTACCCGTGATCGCACCCGCGAGCGGACTGGCCAGGAATGCCGCGGTGGCGCCGACTTCCTTCGCATCGAGTTCTCGCGGTAGCGGCGAGTTGGTCTTGCAGTAGTCGATCATCATGTCGATGAATCCAATCGCGCTCGCTGCTCGCGATGCCCAGGGGCCCGCCGAGATAGAGTTGATGCGGACACCGTGGCGGCGACCGGCTTCATAAGCCAGGGTCCGCGTGTCAGCCTCGAGCGCCGCCTTGGCCGAGGACATCCCGCCGCCGTAGCCCGGAATGACCCGCTCACCCGCCATGTAGGTCAGCGACAGGAACGATCCCCCGGGCTTCATGAGCGGTGCAAAGGTCCGCACCATCGAAACCATGCTGTATGCGCTGACGCTCACCGCCGTGAGGTAGCCGGCTCGGCTCGTCTCGATGAGCGGCTTCTTCACCTCGGGACCATTGGCCAGACTGTGCACCAGGATGTCGATCGGCGTTGGGCCGAAGTCCTTCACCAGCGCGTCGGCGGTGCCCTGGATGCTGAAATCGCCCCGTTCCTTGTAGCGCTTGTTCTCTCGGATCTCCGGCGGCGCATCGGCCAGCGTGTCGTATGCGGCGTCGAGGGGATAGATCCGCTCGAACTCGAGCTTCCCGCCTGCCTCGAGCTTGAGCGATTCTTCCATCTTCCCTCGCTCGAGCAGGTTCAGGAAAATCCCCATTGCCGGCGGCCAGGTGCCCAGACAAATCGTCGCTCCAGCTTCCGCCATGGCCTTGGCAATCGCAAAGCCGAACCCGCCGTCGTCGGCCACGCCTGCAACAAAGGCCCGTTTCCCCGTGAGATCGATCTTCAGCATGTCGGTACCATCGGTAAGAGCCCAATCGTCGATCAATACTGACCCATGC
>DATIOP010000141.1:0-6232 GCA_035472975.1 Gemmatimonadales bacterium | reverse complement strand
TTCGCCCACCACATGCGGAGAAATCCGGCTTCCGGGCGGGTCATGCAGAAGCTGCGCATGCGTTACGAAGGCTCGCTTCGCCAGCATTTCCGCCGGAACGACCGCTTCGAGGATCTCGAGTGTTACGGCATCCTGAAAGAGGAGTACTCACCGGAGGCGGTGAAGTGATGCGAAGACTCCCTCTGATCCTTAGCCTGGTGGCGGGCGCGTTGCTTGTCACTTCCTGTCAGAGCAGGACCACCGCAGGCACCGGCCGCACGGAGCACGAACGGGACAGCGTGATCGGGCAGTCCAAGCTCCCCGGCGCTCCGGTGGTGCAGAAGGCCCTTGACGTTGCCGACTCTTCGCGAAATCGGGTCGCGCAGGAGGATTCGGCGGCCGCGGCGCCTTGACTCAATCAGGTACCACCAAGAGACGTGAGCAGCACCGCCCAGGCGAGGATAGCACCTGTGGCCAGGCCGAGGATCATCCCAGTGCCGAAGTTGTTGTTGCTGTCGACGGGCCGGAGACGAAAAGAGTCGATCTCGGCCTGGGCGATCGAGACCCGGCAACTGTCGCAGATCGGATAGCGGTCGGTCCGCACGCCGGAAACCGAGTCAGCACCGACAACAACCTGGCGCAGCGTGATCGGAGTTGGGCCGGTCCAGACCTGAAGAACCTTACGAGCGTCGAGTTCTGCGGGCGCGGGACGAGGAATGATGCTCCACCCGGCGCAAGCGGGAACCGATAGGCAGACCAGAACGAGGACGAGAAACCAGACACGGGCGTGCGCGGCAGTGACGGTCGGCATCGGTCCTCGCGAGGTGATGGCTAAAGCAGGCGGAGCGACTCGCTTCTGCGTGTGACCTGAGTCTGATAGACGACGTTGACCTGGCGGTCAGTCCACACAGGAGGCGGCTACTGCCACCCCACCATCCCTGCAGGAGCAAACCATGCTCATCTGCCAATGGCACCTGGAAATCCCCTACGGCAAGCAGGGCGAGGCGGTTCGGATCATGACCGCGTGGGGCAAGGAGAAGATGGCTTCGTCGGAGTTCCGGCGGTGCAAAGGGACCCGATTAATGGCCGGAATGATCGGCGAGTCGGCCTCGCATATCGTGGACGAATACCTCTTCGAATCGCTGACGGACTTCGAAGCCGCGCTCGTGGGAATGGGCCAGCCCCAGTTCAAACCACATTCCGATGCGCTCGCCCCATTGATCATCGCGGGTAGCCAGCGCTGGGTGGTCTACCGGACTATCGGCTAGCCGTTGTATTCCCAGGAGTTCTTCGATCTTCAATCTCCAATCTCTTATTGAGGACCTGATGCCGCTCGAGATGCGAGACCACTGCGAGAAGTGCCAGGCAGCACTGACTCACGAAGATCTGGCCTTTATCTGCAGCTATGAGTGTACGTTCTGCGCCGGCTGCGCCATCGGCATGGCCCAGCGCTGCCCTAACTGCTCGGGGGAGTTGGTGCGGAGGCCGAGGCGGTCGGGAGAATGAGAGGAGAAAGGGCTGAGGACCGAGGTGTTCCGAGTTCCGAGTTCCGAGTAGATAACTTATGGCTTAGGGCTTACGGCCACCTACTGTTCGCCGGATCCGCTCAATCTGTCTCCGGTGCAGCAGGTCGTGAGCCGCGGTGAGCGCGCGAAGTCGGCGGGCGCTTTCACGGCCCCGCTCGGTGTGAATGCCCACCCGATCGAGTTCTCCCTCCCTGAGCTGACGGTAAAGCCTGAGGTTCCTCCCTCGGAGCGCCTCGAGCTCCCGGAGCAGGTCGTCGATCTCGGTGTCCCGATAACGGAGACGCTCGGCCCAGCGGTCCTGATCGTAGCCCTGGATGACCGGCTCATCTTCCGCGACAATGGCCCGTAACCGATAGCTGTTGACCAGCTCCTGGTCTACGAGATGGCTTAGCACCTCGAGGATGGACCATTTCCCCGGCGCCTCGGCCTGGAGCAGCTCCTCAGGCGACAACCCTCCGATGAGCCGCTGCACCTCGCCGAGTAGTTCACCCTGAACGGCGAGCGGGTTCTGGTCCCCCAGCAACTGCAGCAAAGCGGCGATATATGCAGCGGCATCCGCACCCGCGGTGCCGACCGGATTTGAGTAAACCGACATACACCCCCGAATGACACATCGGCGACGAGATAAAGACGTCAGCCGTCAGCTCAGTATCGATAACCGGCTGTCGAAACTCGGACCTCGGAACTCGGAACTCGGAACCCGGAACGCCTCAGTCCTCATCACTCCCCACTCCCATACACCTCCCTACCCTCAAAAAACGTCCTCAACACCTTCACCGTGTGAATCTGATTGGACGGCACCTCAAACAGGTTCCGGTCCAGCACGATGAAATCCGCCGATTTGCCGACCTCGAGCGAGCCACGTTCGCGCTCCTGGTGGTTGGCGAACGCCCCGTTGATCGTGTAGGCCGCCAGCATGCGCTCCAGGTCTACCCGCTCTTCCGGAATCCAGGACGGGCCTCCCGTTGAGTCCGTGGTGTGGCGGGTGATCGCCACCTCGATCGCGTCGAGAGGATTGAGGGAGCTGACGCTCCAATCGCTGCCTCCCACCACCACGGCGCCGGTGTTCATGACACTGCCGATGGGATAGAGCCAGCGGGATCGGGCCTTCCCAAGAGCCGGCTCGGTCAGCTCGGTGATGTACTCATCGGGCTGGGCCCAGAAGGCCTGAAAACTTGCCATCACACCGAGCTGGCGGAATCGCGGAATGTCGGTCGAGTCGATCAGCTCGAGGTGGGCTATGATGTGCCGCACGTCGTGAAAACCGTTCTGCTTCGCGGCGTTCTCGAACGCATCGAGGGTTTCCCGGATCGCGCCATCACCGATGGCGTGTACATGGACCTGGAACCCGGCGCGATCCAGGGCTGCGACGAGCGCGTTCAGCGAATCGGGCTGGTAGTTGAGCGTGCCGCGATCGCCCGGCCGGTCAAGATAGGGAGCGAGGAGTGCCGCGGTCTTCGCTTCGATTACCCCGTCGGCGAAGATCTTCATCGTCCCGATCTGCAGATGCGGGCTCTCCAATTGCTCCTTCAGCGTCTGGAGCCGGCGTACTTCGGCATCGGGAGACTCCGCATGGCTCGACACCGCGGCCACGATCTCCGCGGTTAGCTCGCCTTGCCGGTCCAGCTCGGCGTACGCCTGCAGGTAATCCGGATCGGCGTTGGCTTCGGACAGTGCCACGATCCCGAACTTGTTGGCCTCGGCAATCGCCCGCTTCGCGGCCTCCACCTCCTGCCCCATGGTGTAGCCGGGAAGCGCCGCTGTCGCCAGATCCACAGCGCTTTCCCGCAGCGTGCCGCTCGGCTCGCCGTTGGCGTCCCGTTCGATCCGGCCCCCGGTCGGGTCTTTGGTGTCTCGCTTGATCCCGGCGACCGCGAGCGCCTTCGAGTTGAGCCAGGCTGAGTGCCCGTCGGCGGCCCAGAAGAAGGCGGGCCGGTCCGGTACGATCCGGTCGAGCACCGCCTTGTTGGGATTGGCGTCGGGGAAGACGGGGAGTTGCCATCCATTGCCCCGAACCCAGCCAGTGTCAGGGTGAGCGGCGACATATTCCCGAATGACCCGCTCGGCCTCTTCCGGAGTCGTTACGTCATAGAGGTTGCACTGACCCAGCTCGAGGCCCGCCTCCAGTGGATGAACATGGTTGTCGTGAAAGCCCGGCAACACCATCCGGCCTGGCAGATCGAGCACCTTGGTGCGGGGCCCGATAAAAGACGCGACGCCGCTGTCCGTCCCGACGTAGATCAACCTGCCCTCTCGGACGGCCAGTGCCTCGGCCCAGCTTCGCACCGGGGCGACTCGGTAGATCTGCGCTCCCCTCACCACCAGATCGGCAACGTTGTGCGGAGGCCAGCGCCGCACCGAACAGGAGATGCCCGTCAGTACGAGAAAGCCGAGGACCGCACAGAGTGTGTGGCGGGAGGCAGAACGCATTAGTGGTAGTTGTTGTTTTGGTTGACTCGATCCCTGAATCTGAAACCACGTCTCACTCCTCACTCCTCACTCCTCACTCCTTACTCCTTACTCCTTACTCCTCACTCCTCGCTCCTCACTCTCCACCCCCGCACCCCGCTCACCCACGAATAGGGGTCGATCACCACTCCGTCGAGCCGGTGGGAGACGGCCGCCACATTGGTCGGTGCGTAGAGGAAGAGAGCGGGCGCATCATCGTTGATCCGGTCCATCGCCGCTCGCCAGGCGGTACGAGCCTCGGGAAGCGCACGAACCGCGAGCGCCCGGGTAAACAGCGAATCGAACCCCGGGCTCCGATAACCACCGTAGTTCAGGACGCCGATCCCGGCAGCGGTCCACTGGTCGGCCAGACCACGGGGACTCGGCTCGTCGAGGTAGGCCCCGATATAAGCATCGAATTTCCCCTCGGCCAACCGATTCTGGAACACCGGAAACTCGACGGCCGCGACCGAAACCTGGGCGCCCACTTTTCTCCATGCTTCCTGCAAGGCGACCGCGGCGTTCTTGCGGGTGACGCTCGTCGCCGGTACCAGAATTTCGAAGCCCAAGAGCCGGCCCGCCTTGCGGCGACTCCCGTCGGCTCCACGCACCCACCCTGCCGAGTCGAGTTCCCGTCCCGCGGCGGCGGTGTCGAACGGAAGCGCCCGGATTCCGTCGTCCCAGATCCAGAGCAGCTGGGACATCGGCCCCGGGGGAGCCTTGCTGTCCGGGCCGAAGATCGCCTTGGCGATGGCACTTCGATCCACCGCCATGTTGAGCGCCCGGCGCACCGCTCGATCTTCCAGGACTGTAGGCCGAGCCGCCGATCCGCGGACCCGTCCTGCCGCCGAGACTCGATACCCCACAAACCCGTAGGCCGCCGACGAGTACCGTACCGCCGAGAGCGACGTGTCTCCCTCGACCCGCGCAACCCGGTCGGGAGAGCCCACCGTTTCCATCAAGTCGGCTTCGTGACTCAACACCGCGTTCAGCGCGGCATCCGGGTCCGGGGCGAAGCGCCAAACCAAACGCCGGATCGCGGGGAGCGGGGTCAGAGTGGAATCGGCCTCGAGCGTGAGCGACTGACCGTGGTCCCATCGGACGATGCGATACGGTCCGCTCCCGACCAGGTGAGCAAGACTACTGTCGTTGATCCATTCGGAGCGTTGAACCTCGGCCCAGATATGCGCCGGAATGATGCGAACGTGCCAGGTCGCGTCAAGCTGCTGCTCCGGATAGCTCCGGCTGAACCGGACAAGCACCGTGGAGCTGTCGGCCGCTTCGGCATGGAGCGATCCGCGAATCTGCTCGCCGGCAGCAGTTTCCAGCGTCGAGTCGGCATAGGCATCGAACGAAAACACCACGTCGTTCGCGGTCACCGGCCGGCCGTCATGCCAGCGCGCCCCAGGGCGGAGGTGAAAGCGCAGGGTCAGCGAGTCCACCCGCTCCCAGCTTTTCGCCAACCGGGGCTCGTATCCTGTCGAGTCGAGCGGCGCCTTGCCCGGCTTGAGATCCGCCAGCCGCTCGAAAACCTGATCACTGATGTCCCGCCCGACCGTTTCACCGACCAGGGGAGGCAGGAGGGCCGAAGGCTCGCCGGTCGCCGCGATGACGACGGTATCACAATTGGTGCATGGCGGTTTTGCACGGCAGGCGACCAGAAGCATCCCCACCACACCGAGCGACCGAGCGGACCTGCCGAGCCGGCGATCTAACCTCACTTCGCCTCGCTCAGATACTTGGCTTTGATGACGTTGAGGTGATGCCGCTCGTGTCCCAGGATGATGAAGGCCAGGGCGCGAACCGAGATCGGCTTCCCGCTCGCCGTTCCAGTCAGTGCCAGCGTCTCCGCGTCCATGCTCCGAAACAGCGTGATGGTGCCCGCCCGCACGGAAGCCAGCTCGGCGCCGACGTCAGCCAACGTCCGGCGGTCAAATCCAGCCGCGGCGGCATAGTCATTCTCGTCGAAGGACGCCAGCGGCGTCTTGTCATGTCGGGCGATCCGCAGGGCGCGATAGGCGAAGATCCGCTCGCTGTCGGCGATGTGTCCGATGACGTCGCGGATGCTCCACTTTCCCGGCGCATATCGAAACCCTGCGCGGGACTCCGGAATCGTGGCGAGGAGTGCTGAGGTTGACTTGGCCTGGGCCTCCAGTTGGCGCATCACATCCTCCCGCGCCACCGGGTCGACATCATCGCTGCGATTCCTCCGCGCATTGTGCCTCTCCTTCCGTGGGCTCAGGTGCTAGTACTCTCCAACCATACGCTTTCGCGGCCTC
>DATIOP010000140.1:0-4100 GCA_035472975.1 Gemmatimonadales bacterium | reverse complement strand
GAAACGGGAACGGCAACGGCAACGGGTCGGCAGCAACGATCTGAAGAAGCGGAAACAGGAACCGGGAGTGAGGCTGAGGATTACCTCATCCCGAGCGAAGCGAGGGACCTAGTATCCTGACCTTGGCGCCAAGGTAAGGAGATTAGGTCCCTCGTCGCTTTGCTTCCCTCGCTGCGCTCGGGGCGAGCTCCTCGGGATGAGGTGTTACCTACGGCTCTGTTCCCGTTCCGCTTTTAATCAGTCCTCGCCCATCACCCCAACGCCTCCTCCACAATCCGCTTCTGCTCCGCCGCGTGCGCCGCAGGGTAACCCTCGGCGGGACTTGCCCGCTCCGGGCGACCCACATAACGAAGCGGGATTCCTGGCTTGAGAGCGTGCCGCACCCGCTGTTCCAGGAAATGCCACGCACCCATGTTCCGCGGCTCTTCCTGAACCCAGGTGACTTCGCGGACCGACGGGTACTGGGCCAGTAATGCCGTCAGTTCCGGGGCGGGGAAGGTGTAGAGCTGCTCGACCCGCGCCACCGCCACCCGACTCCCATCCCTATTGGCCGCTTACGTCATGATGTCGTAGTAGACCTTCCCGGAGCACAGCACCAGCTTCTCGATCTGATCCCGGTGCTCGGCTGCCACCGGATCATCCAGAATCGCCTGGAAAGTGCCGCTGGTCAGATCTTCGAGCCGGGAGGAAGCCTGCGGTAAGCGCAGCAGACTCTTCGGTGTCATGATGATGAGCGGACGCTGTCGAGACCGGCGGGCCTGCCGCCGAAGCAAATGGAAGTACTGCGCCGGCGTCGTAGGATTGGCGACCCGGATATTCCCTTCCGCTGCGAGCTGGAGGAACCGCTCCAGTCGGGCGCTGGAGTGCTCGGGGCCCTGGCCCTCGTATCCATGGGGCAGCAACAGGGTCAGCCGAGTGGTGAGCCCCCACTTGGAGAGGCCTGAGACGATGAACTGGTCCAGGACAACCTGGGCCGCGTTCACGAAGTCTCCGAACTGTGCCTCCCAGAGTACCAGCGTCTCGGGCGCGGCGGCGCTGTAGCCGTACTCGAATCCCAGCGGAGCCAATTCCGAGAGCGGGCTGTTGTGCAGCTCGATCGTGGCGAGGGCGCCGGGCAGGTGTGCGATGGGCGCGTACGACAGGTCGCGCTCCGCATCATGCAGCATCAGGTGACGCTGGCTGAAGGTGCCCCGCTCGGTATCCTGACCGGTTAGACGGACCGGTATTCCCTCGACCAGCAACGTGGAAAGTGCCAACGCCTCGGCGTGGGCCCAGTCGATTCCGCCCTCGGCGCCCAAGGCGGGCCGGCGCCGCTCCAGTTGCTTCTTGAGCTTCGGATTAACCGTGAAGTCCGCGGGCCAGGTCAACAGCTGCTCGTTGATCGCCGTCAGCAACTCCGCCGGTACCGCGGTCTCGACCTCCATGCCGCTGGACCGTTCCGCTGGTGCCGGCTCGGCCGGAACCGCCTTGCCCATCCCCGCTTTGAAACTCTGCTGCACGTCGACCAGCCGCTGGTAGGCAGCTTCGGCCGCGCTCTTCGCGGCGTCGGCCGAAACCACCCCCCGCTCCGCCAGCCTTGCCGCGTAGATCTCCCGCACCGTCGGCAGCGCGCGAATCCGCTGATACATCTGGGGCTGGGTGTAGTTCGGCTCGTCGCCTTCGTTATGCCCATGCCGGCGGTAGCCTACCAGATCGATCAGCACGTCCTCGCGGAACTTCTCCCGGTAGGCCATCGCCAGCCGGACCGCGTCGACACACGCCTCCGGATCGTCGGCGTTCACGTGGATGATCGGCACGTCGAACCCTTTGGCAAGGTCGCTGGCGTGCCGGGTCGAGCGCGCGTCAACCATGTCGGTGGTGAATCCGACCTGGTTGTTGGTGATCAGGTGAATCGTTCCGCCGGTGCGATATCCGGCCAGTGCTCCCAGGTTGAACGTCTCGGCTACAACGCCCTGGCCCGCGAAGGCCGCATCGCCATGGATGATGACTGGCAGGGCCGCGGTCGCATCGTGGTGCGCTTCGCGCCCGCGCCGTGAGGTCTGTTTGGCGCGAGCCCGCCCGTCTACCACCGGCCCGACGAACTCGAGATGGCTCGGATTGGGAGACAGGGTGACCGTGAGACTCTTCCCGGTCCGAGTGCGATACGAGCCTTCGGCGCCGTGGTGGTATTTCACGTCTCCCGTTCCGCCCTCGGGCGTCAGCTTGCCCGCCTCTACATGACGACCGCCCTCGAACTCGGCGAAGATCGACTCGTAGGGGCGTCCCACCGTGTGGGCCAGCACGTTGAGCCTGCCCCGATGGGCCATGCCGATCACCACCTCGCGGGTCCCCTGCTGGGCCGACAGCTCGATGATCAGATCGAGCATCGGAACCAGCATGTCCACTCCTTCGATCGAGAAACGCTTCGCGCCGAGGTAGGCCTTGTGGAGGAATTTCTCGAGGGTTTCCACCTCGGTGAGGCGCTGCAGCAACCACTTCTGCTCCTCGACCGGGAGTGCCGTGCGATGGGCGCCCGACTCGATCATCTGGCGCAGCCAGACTCGCTCATTATGTACCGCGATGTGTTCCAACTCGTACGCGATGGTGCCGCAATAGGCGCCCTGCAACGCGGGGATCGCATCGGCCAGCGTCTCCCCCGGAGTGGCGACGCGCAGCACCGCCGCGGGTATCGACGACATCACATCCGGTGTGAGGCCGAGCGGTTCGGGATCCAGCGAAGGATCGCCCCGTGGCTCGCTGCCCAGGGGATCGAGATGCGCCGCGAGATGTCCGTGAGTCCGGTATGCCTTCACCAGCGCCATCGCCGCGGCGACGTGATACAGCGCGACGGTGGACTCCCGGACCGGCATCGAGCCACGACCCAGTTTCGCGGTCGGCGCCTCGGTCAGAGCTGGCTGCACACTCGGGCTCGGCAAACCGAGGCTCGCGAAAATCTCTTCGTAGAACTTGTCCTCGCCCTGGATCAGGCCATCGAGGGTCCGCAGGAACTCACCGGATTCGGCTCCCTGAATCACCCGGTGATCGTAGGTGCTGGTGACCGTCATGACCTTCGAGATCCCCAGCTCCCGGATCCGGTCGTCGGACAGCTCGGTGAATGCCGGCGGATAGCCGATCGCACCCACCGCGATGATGCTGCCTTGACCAGCCATGAGCCGGGGTACCGAGGCTACGGTTCCCAATCCGCCCGGATTCGTCAGCGTCATGTTGGCGCCCGCGAAGGCATCGGGCATCAGCTTGTTCCCTCGCGCCTTCTCGACCAGCGACTCGTACGTGCTGTGGAACTGAGCAAAGTTTCCGGAAGCAGCATCCTGGATGACCGGGACGACGAGTCCGCGGCTTCCGTCTTTTCGCTCCACATCCACGGCGAGTCCGAGGTTCACTTTTCCGGTGTTGATCCGCGCCGGCGTGGCACCGGAATGGTCAAACACCGTGGTCATCACTGGATGGGCGTGAGCGGCCCGAACCAGGGCAAACCCGATCAAGTGGGTAAAGGAGACTTTCTCAGGACGGCCTGCATTCCGGAGCGCGTTGTTGAGTTCGCGGCGACGGGCTTCCAAGACTCCGACAGGCAGTTCCCGGAACGTCGTGGCGGTGGGGACACGGAGGCTCTCCTCCATGTTGCCGACCAGGCGAGCAGCGGGACCGGTGATCGGGGTGGCATTGGAAGAGGGCGCAGCCTGCGGGGCCGTAGGCGCTGGAGCGGCCGCGGTGGGCTTCGCAACGGGCTCCGCACGCGCGGGCTCGGGCTCGGCCACGGGCGTCGCCGCACTCTGGCTCGGCCCGTCAGAACCACGGCCAGAAGGCTCGCCGTTCTCCGGCTTGACCCCTACGACACCACTCTCGAACAGCTGCCGCCACTCCGGTCCTACCGAGGAGGGGTCCCGCAGGAACTCCTCGTACATGACCTGGGCGAAGCCGGCGTTGGCGGTTTCGAAGACATTGGGATCGGCTGACATACTGCCCTTTCTGACTGCGTGCCTGCGCGGGGCCGCGGCTACGTCGATGCGGCGCAGATCGCGTGCTACGCCCTGCAACTCGTGCCCGATACCAGCTCGCTGCTCGGTGCCGGCACTGCCGCCTCGTCGCGGCTCGGCAAGCTC
>DATIOP010000139.1:0-1515 GCA_035472975.1 Gemmatimonadales bacterium | reverse complement strand
TTACCAACACCCTGCGCAAACCGGAGCTGGACCTGGCGGCCGGCAGCGGCGGTTATTCCTTCGAAACCACCGACAACCTGGTCAAGTTGCTGGACGATAACGTGCGCGGTGCGCGCGAGGCGTTGGCGGAGGTGAATGACGCGACCTTCGGGCAGCCCTGGTCGCTCAAGATGGGCGAGAAGGTCCTGTTCAGCGCACCCAAGGGCGTCGTGGTGCGGAACCACATCAGTCACCTGGTGCACCATCGCGGGCAGCTGACGGTCTACCTGCGGCTGCTGGATGTGCCGCTGCCGGTGATCTATGGGCCGACGGCGGACGAGAAGCCCTGGTAGTCAACAGCGTGAGACGTGAGACGTGAGAGGTGAACAGCGTGAGAAGTGAGAGGTGAGATGTGAGAGGGAACTGCAGCGAGGTCAGGTCCCTTCTCACGTCTTACTTCTCCCGTCTCACGTTTTTCGACTAGATTACCCCGTCGCCCGGTAACCTCCCGGCACCTTTCCTCTGCCGAAAGGCCTTGTGCCCAAGCGTAATTATGGATTCGAGAAGCGTCAGAAGGAGCTTCACAAGCTGCAGAAACGCGAGCTGAAGGCTCAGCGGAAGGCGGAGCGAGCAGCCCAGCCGGAGGAGGATCCGCAAGCTCAACCCACCGATCCTACCCTCCCTCCGGAGGAGTAAGTCCGGAAACAGCAAAATCCGAGTTCAGTACCCTTTCTACCCAGACCAGAAGCCGGGGGAATGTCGCCTACCCGACGCGAAGTTCTGGCCCAACTCGCCGCCGTCACCGTCCTCCCGCTCCGTGGCTGGGTCCGGATCGACCAGGACCCGCTCGACGGCACCATCGCTGACTATCAGGCAGGCCGCAACCGTGGTGCGTGGACAGCTCTCGAGGTCACCACCCGGGCACTCGAGCGCTGCCGCACCGACGGAATGAGATGGCGCGCGATCGACGTCCTCTCGCCCACTGTCCTGGACGAGGCGCGCGCATCCGACGCCCGCCTTCGAGCCGGTACGATGCTTGGACCGCTCGACGGCGTCCCGGTATTCGCCAAGGCGATCTACGACATGGGCGGGCTGCCGACGACGGGATCCAACGCCGATTGGGCGCGCCTTTTCCCGGAGCTGCTACGCAAGGACGCGCTCGAGGTGTCGAGACTCCGGGTGGCTGGTGCCATCGTCCTCGGCAAGACTGCCGCAGACGATTTCGCCTACCACGGTAACGGCACCAGCAGCCACACCGGCCAGGTGCTGAATCCCCACGATCCGACCGGCACCCGTACCCCTGGAGGATCCAGCGCCGGCACGGCGGTCGCGGTTGCCGCCGGAATGGCCTTCGCAGGACTCGGCACCGACGACGGCGGCTCCAACCGGATCCCGGCGCAGTTCACCGGAGTCGTCGGGATGAAGCCGACCTTCGGCCTCGTCCCCCGCACCGGGGTGATCCCGACCTGGCCCTACCTCGATACCCACGGGCCGCTGGCGCGCACCGTCCAGGATGCGGCACTCCTCCTCGCCGTG
>DATIOP010000138.1:0-3063 GCA_035472975.1 Gemmatimonadales bacterium | reverse complement strand
CGGGCTTGATGTCGCGATGGATCACGCCATGGCGGTGCGCGTAGTCGAGCGCCGACCCGATCTCCTTGCCCAGTCGGACGACGTCTTCTATCGGAAGCTGGCGTTCCCGGTTGAGCCGGTCGCGAAGGCTCTCACCCTCGCTCAGCGGCATCACGTAATAAAGGAAGCCGCCGGCCTGGCCCGAATCGAAGAGCGGCAGGATATGTGGATGCTGCAGCGCCGCCGTGGTCTTGATCTCGGCAAGGAATCGTTCGCCGCCGATGACCGCGGCGAGCTCGGGTCGCAGGACCTTGAGCGCGACGTTGCGATCGTGGCGGAGATCCCGCGCGAGGTAGACCGTGGCCATGCCACCGGCGCCGAGCTTGCGTTCGATGCGATAGTGATCGGCGAGGGCGGCAACGAGACGAGGATCGGCGTCGAGCATTCGGCTCCGAGGCTGGCTAGGTGATATCCAGGGCTGATTGGGAGGGCAACGGAAGCTAAGGCAGGAGCCGGGAACAGGGAACCGGGTGGATTGCAGAAAGCCAAAGCCCGGCACGACCTAAGTCGTTGCCGGGCTTTCGGAAAGGAACAGCGTCCCCCCTCTAGGGCCCCTGTCGCGCCTGCGCGGTCGTTGAGGTGACCTCCACGCCGACTGAGCCGGCTGTCTCCTTGGCCAGGTCCGCATGCTGTTGCACCGTAGGCAGCAGTTTCGAGGCTAGTTCCTTGAGCGACGTCACTTTTCCACCCTCGGACTCCTGCTGGAAGAGCCGCGCTGCTTCTTGGTGTTCACTCACCATCTCCGCCATGTACTTCTTGTCGAAGGAGGAACGACCCGTGCTCAGAAACCAGTCGAGTACCTTCTGGTGCTGTCGCAGCAGGACGGGCGCAGGGTAGGCCGCCTGTTTCGCTCCTGCCGCGAGTTCCGGGTTCAGCTTGGAATACTCGTCCACCATCCGTTTGCCGAAGTCCTTCACTGCGGAATTTGACCCCTTCTCCTGCGCCAATTTCCCGAGCTGCACCTCCAGCAGACCGAGGCTGCCAGTCGTCGCGATGAAGCTGCTGTCCGCGCTCAGCGTCGCCTCTTTCGCGGCCGTCTGGGCGGGACTAACCGTCGTGTTCAGTAACAGAGCGGTAAAGACCGCCGGAGCCAGAAATTTGACTACCATACTCTGATCCTTTCACGTTGTGACGCTATCGAGTTTTGAAACCGTCGTGCAACATTAGACGGGGGGTTGCCGCAGAGGGTTTCGTCCGGCGGCGCGTCGTAATGTCAGAAATTCCCTGACATGGATCGCCGCGGTTGGGGCCGCGTAGGAGCGCGGCTGACAGACAAGGGAGACGCGCCCAAAGCTTCGGCGCCTGCCGAAGTGTGGTGGTGCTAGCTTAGGGTATGACAGCAGTCCGCGGTCTTTCGTTGGCTCCACGGCGTGGCGAGGCAGACCTCGATGGCGATATTGCTACGGTTGCCTCGCTGATGGCGGATGCCACGCGCACCACGATACTCCTCTCGCTTCTCGACGGCCGCATCCGCCCTGCCGGTGAGCTCGCCCATCTTGCCCGCGTGACCGCAGCCACGACCAGCGAACACTTGGCGAAGCTGGTCGCGGGTGGGCTCCTGGCCGTGGAGCGGCGTGGGAGGTTTCGCTATTACCGGTTGACAAACTCTAGGCTGGCGGAGGCGTTGGAGACCCTTGCGGCACTCGCGCCGGCCCGGCCGGCGGACCGCGGCGGGCACCGACAGCACAAGGCTCCGATTCAGAGAGCCCGACTCTGTTATGACCATCTGGCAGGAACGCTTGGAGTGGAAATCACCGACGCTCTGATCGCCGAGGGGACCCTCGTGCAGGAAGATCGGGCCTTCGTTCTGTCCGACGGTGGACGGGCCGCCTTTGCCGACCTGGGAATCGACGTCGATGCGTTAGGCCGGCGGGGCCGCCGACACGGCCGCGCCTGCCTCGACTGGAGTGAGCGTCGCTACCACCTCGCAGGACCACTCGGCGTCGCTCTCGCATCACGGTTGTTCGAGCTGAACTGGATCGAGCGGACTCTCACACCTCGAGCCCTCCATCTCACCAACACCGGTCGGCGCGCGATCAAAGCCCGATTCGGCGTGACTTTGTTCTAGCCCATCACCACTCCGTAATGAACTCTCTTGGCCTCTACCTGACCTCAGTCCTTATCTGGGGGTCAACCTGGTGGGTCATCACCTTCCAGTTCGGCCCGGTGCCGCCGGCGATCTCAGTGTGTTACCGGTTTGCCCTGGCGAGCCTGGTCCTGTTCGCCTGGTGCCGGGCTCGAGGGCTGAGGCTGGCCTTCTCGACCAACGAGCATCTCTGGATGGCGCTTCAGGGCATGCTGCTGTTCGGGGTGAATTATGTCTGCGTGTACCTGGCCGAAGTGCAGATCACCTCGGCCCTGGTGGCGGTGGTGTTCTCGCTGGTGGTGTTCCTCAACATTGCGGGGACGCGGGTCTTCTTCGGCACACCGTTCAGGGCGTCCATAGTCGTGGGGGCGGTGCTCGGGGTGAGCGGAGTGGTACTGGTATTTCTTCCCGAGCTGCGCGAAGGCACTGCGAAGGGTGACGCGACACTCGGCCTGACGTACGGCCTGGCCGGTGCTGTGACCGCCTCGATGGGAAACCTCGTCGCATCGCGCAATCACCGCCGTGGTCTTCCGGTTGTCCAGATGAACACGTTCGGCATGTTTTACGGTGCGTTATTCGTGGCTCTCTACGCCGTGCTCGCTGGGGTGCCCTTCCGGATCGACTGGTCCGGGCGCTACCTGCTGTCCCTTACGTATCTCACGCTGCTAGGCTCGGTCGTGGCGTTCAGCGCTTTTCTCACTTTGCTGGGGCGGATTGGTGCGGATCGCGCGGGATATGTGACGGTTGGGGTCCCAATAGTGGCACTCCTCATCTCGGGATTATTCGAGGGGCTGCACTGGAGCCCCCTCCTGGTGCTGGGTGTGTTGCTTTGTCTGGCGGGGAATGTCTCAGTGATGTGGAAGAGGAGTTAAGGTCGGTCAGATCGTGCCCCACCGGTACCATCGTCCAATAGACCCCTCCACGCAAACTGCCACATT
>DATIOP010000137.1:0-4570 GCA_035472975.1 Gemmatimonadales bacterium | reverse complement strand
GATCGGTGGCGGAACGGCCCAAGCGATCACCTCGGGACCACCGTTCGACTCGCAGCCGCGCTGGTCGCCCGACGGAAAGCGGATCGTCTTCCTGAGCGATCGGGATGGCGCCGAGAACGTGTGGACCATGGATCCCGACGGTAGCAAGACCAAACTGGTCAGCAAGGGAGACGGTTCACTCTACGCTTCGCCGGAGTGGACGCCAGACGGCAACTACATCATCGCCTCCAAGACCAACTCGCCGATCGGGAGCAGCTACCAGCTTTGGATGTTCCACAAGGATGGGGGCCCGGGTGTCTCCCTAACCAAGGACGACAAGGGCCAGGGCGCACTCGGCAACGGCCGGGGCACCAACATCAACTCCATGGGCCCGGCCTTCGGGAACGACGGTCGCTACGTCTGGTACGCGAGGAAGCGGGGCGGGTTCGGCTACAACATTGACCTCACCCAGTGGCAGCTCGCGATCTTCGACCGGCGCACCGGTCGCGTCTTCCCGCAGACCGACGCCTACGGCAGCGCATTCCGTCCGATGCTCTCGCCCGACGGGCAATGGCTGGTCTACGGCAACCGCCGGGACGCGCAGACCGGCCTCCGGGTACGCAACCTCGCCACGGGGGACGAGCGGTGGCTGGCCTACCCGATCCAGCGGGATGACATGGAGTCGCGCTTCACGCGCGACCTGCTTCCCGGGTCTTCCTTTACGCCCGACAGCCGTTATGTGGTGAGTGCCTGGAACGGCAAGATCTACAAGATCGAGGTTGCAACCGGTAAGCAAGCCGAGATTCCCTTTTCTGCAGGGGTCCACCTCAAGATGGGCCCCCTCGTCAAGTTCGAGTTCAAGGTGGATACCGGCGAAATTCTGCTGAAGCAGATTCGCGATCCGTCCCTCTCTCCCGACGGGAAGCGTCTCGTGTTCTCGGCGCTGGATCGGCTGTACACGCTGGACTTGCCCAATGGCACGCCGAAGCGGCTCACCTCCGACACGGTGCACGAACAGAACCCGGTCTGGTCTCCGGACGGGAAGTGGGTGGCATACATCACCTGGGGGAATGCCGGCGGTTATGTGCAACGGGTGAAGTCAACCGGCGGCAAGGCGGAACGACTGAGTCCGGATCCGGCGTTCTACCAGGCTCCTTCGTGGTCTCCTGACGGACAACGCATCGTCATCATCCGGGGTCCCCGTCAGGCCCGGGTGAACGAGGCGTTCGGCCCCGGCTATGAGCTCGACTGGCTCCCCGCGGCTGGCGGTACCCTCACCCGAGTATCACCCATCAGGCCAGGAGGACGGCCGCATTTTTCCAGCGATCCGAACCTGATCTTCATCTACGATCCCGAGGAAGGCCTCGTCTCGATGCGGTATGACGGGACCGACCGTCGGCCGCGGATCAAGATCACCGGCTTCACCCCCAACGCGCCCATGGCAGAGCCCAACGTTGCGGATGAGATCTTAGTCTCCCCGGACAGTCAACAGGTCGTGGCACTGGTCAACAACTACGTCTATATGGTCAACCTGGCGATGACCGGGCAGGAGCCGCTCACCATCAGCATCGCCGACCCGGCTGCCTCGGCGTTCCCCGCCAAGCGGCTGACCAAGATCGGCGGGGATTTCATCGGATGGGGACCCGGAGGCAAGAGCGTTACTTGGGCGCTGGGACGGAGTTTCTTCCAGTACGACCCCGCTGCCGCCGACTCGATGGAGAAGGTGAAGGCTGCGCGGGATTCGGCCCGGGCCGATTCCATCAAGGCCGACACGACCGCCAAGCCCGATTCAGCCACCAAGGCGCGCAACGATTCGTTGGCCAAGGCACCGGCGTACGAGCCGACCAGGCGCGACATCGCGATCTACGCCCCACGCGATGTTCCCCAGGGGACCGTCGTGCTCAAGGGGGCGCGGATCATCAGCATGAAGGGCGACGAGGTCATCGCTCAGGGCGACGTGGTCGTCACCGACAACCGCATCGTGTGCGTGGGAGCCTGCACGACGCCGTCCGGCGCTCGCACGATCGACGCCGCGGGCAAGACCATCATTCCGGGATTCGTGGACATCCACGCCCATCCCTGGCCCACCTTCGGCATCCACGAGCCACAGGTCTGGAAGTACCTGGCCAATCTCGCCTATGGCGTCACCACCGTGCGCGATCCGCAGACCAACACGACCGACGTCCTGACCTATGCGGACCAGGTGGAAGCAGGCCAATTGATCGGGCCGCGGATCTATCACACGGGACCGGGTGTCTTCGGCACCTACTTCGAAGAGCCCTTCACCAGCCTGGACGACGTGAGGAACGCGCTCAAGCGCTACAGCGAGTTCTATCACACCAACACCATCAAGCAGTACATGGTGGGAAACCGGAAGCAGCGGCAGTGGGTCATCATGGCCGCCAAGGAGCAGAGCTTGATGCCCACGACGGAGGGCGGGCTCGACTTCAAGATGAACCTGACTATTGCGATGGACGGATACCCGGGACACGAGCACAGCCTGCCCATCACGCCGCTCAGCAAAGACGTGGTCGAGGTCTTCGCCAAGTCGGGTATCACCTACACCCCGACCCTGCTGGTGTCTTACGGCGGTCCCTGGAGCGAGAACTATTTCTACGAGCGCTTCGACATCATGCAGAACCCCAAGGTCCGGCGCTTCGTGCCCTATGACGAGATCGCCATTCGGGCGGAGCGGCGTCCCTGGTTCCGTGAAAACCAGTACATCTTCCCGAAGATTGCCGCCGGCGCCAAGGCGATCGTCGAGGCTGGTGGTCGTATCGGCCTGGGCGGCCACGGGCAGATGGACGGCCTGGGTGATCACTGGGAACTCTGGGCGATGAGCGCCGGTGGGATGAAGCCGCACGATGTGCTGAGGGTCGCCACGATTTTCGGAGCGGAGGCGATCGGATTCGGGCAGGACCTGGGCTCGGTCGAACCGGGGAAGCTCGCGGACCTGATCGTGCTCGATGCCAACCCTCTGGATGACATCCATAACACCGCCTCGATCAAGTACGTGATGAAGAACGGCCGGCTCTACGACGGCAACACGCTCGATGAGGTGTGGCCTCGGAAGAAGACGCTGGAGAAGCAGTGGTGGTGGGATGGAGCGCCCGGTGGGGTGAGTCGCGGAGAGTTGGAAGGACGGGGAGACCTGCTGCAACCGTAAGGGTATCGAATCCATTCAGGAGGCCGCAGATTCAGTCATGCTGCGGCCTTCTTTTTTTCTCCCGGTGGGTACCTGCGTCGCGATCGCGACAGGCTGCCATTCGTCTCCCACTGTCGCACCAGCTTCGTCTCCACTCGCTCCCCTCGAAGACAGCTACCAATCCCTCCGCTACTGGCAGGACCAGATTGGGGTAACTGAGGCGCGCGGAGCGAGCGAAAACGTGCACGGGGTCACCGTCGCCACCCTGGAGAGAAGTCGCGATAGCGCACGAGCCGTCTTCCAGGCTCGGCTCACGACGGTGCCCATTGCCCTCACAGCAGCGGACAGTCTCGCGCTCGAGACAATCAAGAAGTCGAGCCATTCGCTCCTGGAGTCAGAATCGGACTCGAGCTCGGGAGAAACCGCCACTGAATCGTGCGACTACGCGCCGGACAGCCTGGCGCGCCAGCCTGAGGGAATCTCCCTCCTCTCCGCCCGAGTGCTGAGTTGCTACGGCAAGGCCACCGAAAACATCGATGTGGACGGAGAGCGGCTCAACCGGCTCGAAATCCTGGGACGACTGGGACGCACCGACGACACCGCGGCGCGGGAGCGATTGTTTCTGGCACTGCAACCGGTCTGGCGCAGCATCAACGGTCGAGATGATTCCCTCAGTCCCTATCGCATCCTCGCCCGGATGTACCACGAAGAATTGAAGGGGAAGGTCTCACCGATCGCACAGAAGGCGGCCGCGTTCGGCGTCCCCAGCACGGAGATGGAAGGCTGGCTGGTCCGGATCCTGGAGACCTGGCGCTCGATCTCTCCCGATTCGACACTCGACCCGTGGAATTTCTACTACCAGGCCGGTGCAGCGAGCCGGCGGCTCAGCCCGAAGGTGGCCACACTGGCAGACATGCGCCGAGTGAATGACGACTACTACCGGATGCTGGGGGCGAATCCGGTCACGCTGGGTGTGCACTACGATCTGGAAGCGCGCGCAGGAAAGTATCCAGTAGCGTACACCGACTTCGGCGCGCGACCGAGTCAGGTGGACGGTCGCTGGAATTCCGGCGAGCCCTGGGTCTTCACCTCGTATCTCGCGGGCAGTTTCGACAACCTCGCCGAATTGCTGCATGAGACCGGCCACGCGATCCACATCGCGGCAATCCGGACTCGCCCCGCCTACATGGACTGGCCCGACAACGACACCTTCACGGAAGCCTTAGCTGACTTCCCGGCAATGGAGCTGTACGAACCCGCCTGGCAGATCCGCTTCCTCGGCGATTCGGTGACCCTCGCGGAATCCCTGCGGGCCAAGTACGCAGGGATCGTGTTCGACGTGGCCTGGGGACTCTTCGAGCTGCGGATGGACCGTAACCCGTCCCAGGATCCCAACCAGCTCTGGACCGACATCACCAGTACGTATTTCAGAATTCGGCCTCATCC
>DATIOP010000136.1:0-2867 GCA_035472975.1 Gemmatimonadales bacterium | reverse complement strand
AGCAACGACCGTGTTCGTTTAAACCCGCCAGCTGCACATTTTACCAGCGCAGCCGCAGAACGAGGCTTCCCGCAAAGTGTTCGATCCGGGGAAGGAGCTATCCAACCGATTGATAGAGCGAGGGATGTCGGGGAACAGACCCGCAGACGCCTTCCTGTATCAAGAGAAATGACATGAGCACTCCAGCGACACCCCAGCGAATCGCAGTGACAATCGATGGACACGCGTGGACCCAGGTGAGCGACCTCAGCCATTCGGCCCCCGACGAGACCCACTTCACCGTCGCGGCGCACCCGGATGGGAGCAGCGAGGTTGTCTTCGGGGATGGCCGACACGGCCGTGTCCCACCCCGAGGCTCGACGATCACCTATCGTCTTGGCGAGGGAGGCGGCGCTGGCTCCGTGTCCCTCAGCAGGACGAACGTCGAGCCGACGCCGGATACTCCGCTTTGGGTAGTGATTCGCGGGGCCACCGGGGGACTTTCGTTTGGCGCTGGGGAGTACGGGCCCGGCGCCAATGCAGCATCTACTCTGAAATGGCGCCTCGTCGCAGCCGCGCTCGCCGCGGGCATGCTCGGCCTCACGTGGTGGTGCTACCTACACTATGCCTAGGATGGCGGCAGCCAAATCCTCACGTTAGACCGCGCCCGCCCTTCTGATCCCACTTACCGAGGCCTTCGTATGATGCTTTCACGACTACTCGGCGCCTTCCTTCTGGTGTCAACGCTGTCGTCCCGCTCAGCCGCCGGTCAGACACCCCTTCAGCCACCGCCCATCATACCCTATGGCCTCCCGATCTCCATTGCGGACGCCAAGATCGTGGCCGTCGCTGCCGTGGCCGAGGCCCGCACCCACAACTGGGCTATGGCGATCGCCATTGTGGATCCCGCGGGTTTCCTGGTCTATTTCGAAAAGATGCAGGACACCCAGAATGCCAGTGTTGAACTCTCGCTCGAGAAAGCGCGCACCTCGGCGCTGTTCCGTCGCCCCACAAAGGTGTTTCAGGATGCCTTGGCTGCGGGTGGCGACAACCTGCGGGTGCTCGGGCTCACCGGCGTGATCCCCAACGCCGGAGGCATTCCGCTCGTCGTAGGCGGCAAGCTCATCGGGGCTATCGGCGTTTCCGGCGGAAGCGTCGACCAGGATGCGCAAGTTGCCCAGAGCGGGGTTGCTGCCCTCAAGTAACGAGGGCCCCGCCATTCCCAACAGGTGCCGGCTGACGAGCAGGCGGGTGCGTTACCAGGTTGCGGGGTCGGAGACATGCCATGCACAACATCGGTAGCCACGATCGCGTCCACGAGTTGCCTGAGGTGCCGTGCCCATCCGCGGGAGCACTGGGTCCACTCCTCCTGGCCGACGAGGACACCCTTGTGGTTACCTACACCGCCACGCCATCCGCAGCCGGGCAGGCCGACGGTGCATCCCAGGCCTCATCGGATGCGCTCGCCATCGTGGTGTTCCGGCAATGCTTCGCCAGTCACTTCGGGCCGGCAAACGACGAGACCTTCGCCTCCCACCCGCTCGCCGATCGCGGACTTCGTCCCTACGGCGCGTTTGAAGTACAGAACTCCTCCTGGCTGCGCGACCTGGAGACTCGCAACCGGGGCCATCCGCGTCACGACCCACAGCTGTTTCAGCAGCTGCGTCACTGGGTCTGGACCTTTCATGACTCGGTCCTGGAGTGCGCCGCCCTGAACTACGCGGCACTGGAGGCACGGGGACCACTGGAGGACCTGCTGCCGAAAATGCACGCCCTGTTGCGTTCGTCGTAGGTTATTGCCCAACCAGCCGTGGACTCGTTGTAGTAGCGTCCGCCTTCAGCGCATCCCTCGGCGATCCTCCCCATTCCCTGCCCCACGCTCTCCGCATCTGGAGCGCTGAACGGAAGCCGGCAAACTCGGCCGCTCGGGTCACGCTGGCGCCGTACTCCAGCGCCTGCCTCGCCCGCTCGAGCCTGATGGCCTGGAGATACTGAAGCGGAGAAACCCCCGCGTGCTCGAGGAAGAGCCGCAGCAGGTGTCGCTCTGTGGTGCACCCGGCCTCGGCGAGCGCTGCCATGTTCCAGTCCCGCTCCGGTTCATTGAGAATGGCGTTCTGCACCCGATGCACCGTCGTATGCAGATGTCCGCGGTGCCGGCGAAAGGGTGACTCCTCCGGATCCCGCTCCGAGCGCCTGAGATACACCACCATGTCCTCGGCGACACTCGCCGCCAGTGCTTCCCCGCACTCTTCGGCAATGAGGTGCAGGGCGAGATCGATTCCCGCCGTGATGCCGGCACTCGAGGCCAGTGGGCCATCGACCACGAAGACTCGGTTGTCGAGGACCTTGGCCCGTGGCGCCAGCGCGCGCAGGGTGTGCAGCAGCTCGTGGTGCGTGGTGCAGCGCCGGTCTCCCAGTAGTCCTGCGCGCGCCGCCAGCAGGGTGCCCGAGCAGATCGTCACCAGGCGATGTCCCCCGGTGCCCTCGAGCAGTGACTCGCCGAGGTGCCGGTTGAGCCACCGCGCGGTAGTCAGGACCGCTGGAGTCACAAGGCCCAGGTGCTCGCTCGGCTGACCCACCACCACGACCCAGGTACTCGGGCCGAGCTGCTCGGGCAACGGCTCCAGACCGGCAATCGCGAGTCCCACCGACGTTTCCTGCACCTCGTTCAGCGCCGCGAAGCGCAACCGGAAGCGTGGGGGGAGCCCGCTTCTCCCGCGATGCTGGTTGGCCAGTCGGAACGCCTCTGCAGGGCCGGCAATATCCAGCAATAACGAATGCGGCAGGATCACGAACAGGACGTCGATCAGATGGGCGCGGGCGATCATTTGTCCGAAAGTGAGTGATAGTTGTCGGTCTTCGATGCGACGAGCGACCATGTGATCGGT
>DATIOP010000135.1:0-23053 GCA_035472975.1 Gemmatimonadales bacterium | reverse complement strand
AGCAGTACGATCGGGCCCGAACCGAGCAGCAGCCCGTCCGCATGGCGGAGCTCGACGCGGGTTATCAGCGAGATCAGCTCATGCTGGAGATCCTCCTCGACATCCGTGACCTGCTAACGACCTCGCGTGTGCTTCCGCCGGCTTCTTCAATCCCCGGATCCCAGAGCTGATGGTTAATCCTCGTCCCATTACCTCGTGCCGGTCCACCATGTCCGCCCTGTCCATCCTGTTCGCCCTGTTCGCCATTTCATGCGCCCCCTCCCGTCCTGCCGACCTCGTCGTCTTCGGCCGGATCTGGACCGGGGATTCCGCGGCACCGTGGGCTCAGGCCGTCGCCATTCGCGGCGACACCATCATCGGGGTGGGCGATAGCGCGGACATCGCGCGGCTCGCGGGAGATGGCACTCGGATTCTGTCCAACGGAAAAGCGCTGGTGACTCCCGGATTCATGGACGGGCACGTGCACTTCCTGGACGGAGGCTACCAGCTCGCGAGCGTGGATCTCCGCAGCGCCGAGACGCCGGCCGAATTCATCTCCCGCCTCAAGAATTTCGCGGCTGAACGCCGGCCCGGAGAATGGATTCTCGGTGGAGACTGGGATCACGAGCGTTGGCCTGGCTCTCCACTCCCGCGCAAGGAGTGGATCGATTCCGTCACGCCCAGGAATCCGGTGCTGGTAAGCCGGCTCGACGGACACATGGCGCTGGCAAACAGCCTGGCGCTCAAGGCGGCAGGGATCGATCGCAAGACTCCTGACATCCCAGGTGGCGTCATCGTGCGGGATCGGCGCACCGGTGAGCCCACCGGCGTGCTAAAGGATGGGGCGATGGATCCGGCCTATGAGGCGGTGCCGGACAACTCCGCCGAAGAAGACGACCGCGCGGTGGCTCGCGCCATGGAGTTTCTCGCCTCGAAGGGCGTCACCGCGATCGCGTCGGTGAGCGTGGGATGGAAGCAGGTGGCGGCGGTGAAACGGGCCCGGCACAATGGCACGCTGACCGTGCGGGTGGCCCTCTTCCCGGCCCTCGCCGACTGGCACCGGGTAGCGGACACCGTCGCGGCGGACGGTCCGGGAGACGATTGGATCCGTCTCGATGGCGTAAAGGGATTTATGGATGGTTCGCTGGGTTCGACTACGGCGTACTTCTTCGAGCCGTACGCCGACGACCCGTCCACCTCAGGCCTGCTGACCAATCCCCCCGATTCGATGAAAGCCTGGATCGGCGCCGCGGATTCCGCGGGGCTGCAGGTGGTAGTGCACGCCATCGGCGAGCGAGCCAACGCGATGCTGCTCGACATCTACGACAGCGTGGGCAGCGCGCACGGAACCCGGGACCGCCGGTTCCGCATCGAGCACGCTCAGCACCTTCGATCCCAGGACGTCGACCGGATTGCCCGACTCGGTGTGATTGCCTCGATGCAGCCGTATCACGTCATCGACGATGGCCGCTGGGCGGAGAAGCGCCTCGGCCCCGTGCGGGTGCACGACAGCTATGTCTTCCGCTCCTTGCTGGACAAGGGAGCACGCCTTGCCTTCGGCTCCGACTGGACCGTGGCGCCCATCGACCCGATCCTCGGTCTCTATGCCGCCGTCACGCGGCGTACGCTGGATGGCAAGCATCCCGATGGCTGGCTCCCCGAACAGAAGATCTCGCTCGATGAGGCGCTCCGTGCTTACACCGGCGGGAACGCCTACGGGGTGTTTGCCGAGAAGACGAGGGGCATGATCAAGACCGGGTACCGGGCCGACCTCGTGCTGCTGGACCAGGATCTCTTCTCCATTAAGCCGGAGGCGATCGAATCGGCGCAGGTCCGGGTTACCGTGGTTGGGGGAAAAGTGGTCTACGAAGCGAAGTCCGGCGGTCAGTAGGAGCAAACCCTTAGCAAAAATCCGACACCTGAAATTGATTCGTCGTATTTCTTGACGGCACAAGAAATCTTCAGAAACCCCCGCTAGCGCCACACGGGGGTTTCTGTGCATACTCTTCTCATCCCATTTCAGCGAGCCTGCCCAGATGTTCCTCAAGAGAGGGATGCTGGCGTGTGTGTGCCTGCTGGCGGTTACCCCGCTTCAGGCTCAGAAGGCGAAGCTGTTGGTCCCGTTGGATTCTCTCATCGCTCGGGTGCAGCGCGATTCCAATGATGCGCCCGCCCACTACGAAGTCGCGCTCGGCTACTGGCTCGCGAAGAAATACGATCTTGCCGAAGCGCATTTGCGCGAGGCGATCGCGATCGAGCCGAAGACGGCGACGGCCTATCTCGCCCTCTCCTACCTCCCCTTCGCCCGCAACTCGGGGCTCTGGGGCGATGTAGAGAAGGGAAAGGTCTCGGCGGAGTGGTTGCCGAAAGTGGAAGAGGCGTACCACCTGCGCAATCAAGCCTACCTGCTGGACCCGCTGGTGGATCTAAGGCCCCTCGCGCTGATGATTCCGCCAACCGGCACCTTCGGCCTGTCGCGCCGCGATGCCGCGATCTACACCTACATCATGAACGGGCTGGGAAGCTTCTGGACCGGCGACTACAGCAAGTCCTACCAGTTCTTCAGCTCCATCGCCGAAGGGTACACGGAGGAAGAACGCAAGAAATTCGCTGACTGGTTCCTCTGGTACGAAGGCCTCTCGGCAACCCACACCCTCCAGTATTCCCGCGGCGTCGGCGACTTCCGCATTCTCCTCGACCGCGCAGTGGCGCGGGAAAATCCCGATTCCAATGAGTTGGTGGCGTTCGCGGATGCCAACGAGTTTCGCTATGCCCTGGCCGTGATCATGGATAAGGCGGGACAGCAGGCCGAGGCGATCAAGCTCCTTCAGGAGTCGGTGACCAACGACCTCGGCCTCTACATGGCCCATGTACGGCTGGCCGAGATGTACGAGGAGCAGCATCGCACCAAGAGCGCGTTGCAGGAGCGGCGCCGTGCGCTCGAGGCGAGCCCCGAGGATCCCGCCCTGCTGTACGACATGGGCGAAGCCCTCTACCGTGCCGGCGAGCTCTCGGACGCCTACGGGTTCCTGGAGAAGGCGGTCCAGGCCAATCCGAGAAGCGCACGCGCTCTCTACATGTTCGGATCGGTCGCGCAGAAGCTGGAGCAGAACAAGGAGGCGAAGGAGGCCTATTCCAGATTCATCGCGATGGCGCCCAGCAGGTTCCAGGAGCAGATCGTGGAGGCCGGCCACCGACTGGAGACCATGAAATGAGCAAGGAAATGAGCAAGCTACAGATTTGGATGTCCGCCTCTGTCGCCATCCTCTTGGTGGCGGCACTTCCTTCGAAGGGCTTCGCGCAGCGCATCAAGATGTCGGTCAAGGTTCCCGAGCTTGAGGCGCGGGTCCAGCAAGACTCCAACGACGCCGCGGCCCATTACAACCTCGCTTTGGGTTACTGGAGCGAGAAGCGCTACGACGAGGCGGAAAAGCAGCTCAGAGCCGCGATTCAGGTGGAGCCTCGCTTCGCGGTGGCACACTTGGGTCTTGCCTACCTGCCATACGCGCGGCGATCGAAGCTCTTCGTTGAGGCGTACGAGGACGAGGTGCCCGCCGAGTGGAAGCCGAAGCTCGAAGAGGCGGACCGGGAGTTCCGCCACGCTTTCATGATCGACCCGCTGGTGGATCTGCGGATCATCGGCGCGGTCACTCCATCGAGCCCAGATTTCGTCGGCATTACCAAGGCCTGGGGTGAAGAATGGGGCCTCTACCTCCAGGGCTATGTGGACTGCCAGGAAGGGAAATACGAGGACTGCAACGGGCGCTTCGCGGCCTTCATCAAGTCCATCGACGGCGACCACTACGACGACCGGGTCCCGGATGCCGTGTTCTGGTACAAGGGGCTCGCCGCGGCGCACATCGCCAAGTACGACGACGCGATCGCTCATTTCCGCACCCTGATGAATCGCGACTCAACCCGTGCCAAGGAGCGGGAAAAGAAGGGATACGATCCGCCGCTTTCACTGCGGACCAACGAGTATCGCTACACCCTCGCCACCATCCACCAGGCCGCCGGGAAGCTCACCGAGGCGCGGCAGCTGTACCAGGAGGCGCTGGCCAACGACATCGGGCTCTACATGGCGCACGTCCAGCTGGCCGGGATAGCGGAGATGGAGCGTGACTTCACGACCGCGATCGCCGTGCGGCGGCGAGCGGTGGACGCCAATCCCGACGATCCCAGCCTCCTCACCGACCTTGGGGTGACCCTGGGCAAAGCCGGCCAGATGGAGGAGGCGGTCGCGATGCTGGAGCGTGCTGCGGATGCCAATCCCCGGGATTCCCGCCCGCTCTACTGGCTGGGCATCGGATACGTGCAGTTGAATCGCATTCCTGACGCACGGACGTCGTTCACCCATTTCATCGAGATGGCCCCGAGCCGGTACGACAAACAGATAGCATCGGCCAAGGATCGTCTCGCCAAGCTTCCCCAGTGAGCCCGGAGCAGGGCGGCCCCATGCATAGACAGTCTCGACTGGTTCAGATCGCCATCGTGCTGATCGGTTTGCTCATCGGACGCGCGCCGTTGGCGGCGCAGTCTTCCTACGAGCAGCTCCAGACCTTCTCCAGCATCATCAACCAGATCCGTTTGAATTACGTCGACTCGGTGACGTATGCCGAGTTGGTCCATGCGGCCATCGATGGTGTGCTCACGTCCCTCGATCCTCACAGTCGCTTCGAGACGTTCAGCGAGGATGAGCGAAAGAAGGCCTACGAGGCGGGGGAAGTTGCGGGTACGGGCATCGTGCTTGAGGACGTGGACGACGTCCCCACAGTCCTGACCGTGCTTTCGGGAAGCCCCGCGGCCCGGGCTGGGGTCCAGGCGGGAGACCGGCTGCTTTCCGTCAACGACACTTCTGTCGCGGGCCTACGCGCCGAGGCGATCCAATTGCGATTGCTGGGAGAAAAGGGCAGCAAGGCACGGATCACGATCGAACGCGGCCCCAGACTATCGTCACAGACAATCACCGTCTCAGTGAAGCACGACTTCATCAAGCCCAGGTCGGTGAGCATGGTGCGGATGCTCGATGCGTCCACCGGGTATGTCCGGCTGGAAGGTTTCGAGGAAAAGGGCGGGCACGAAATGAGCGACGCCCTCCGCAAGCTCAAGGGCGATGGCGCCCAACGTGTGGTCCTGGACCTGAGGGGGAATCCGGGTGGGCTCGTCTTCGCTGCGGTAGACATCGCATCTCTCTTCTTCAAGAAGGGCACGCTTGTCTTCCGGACCGAGGGCAGAATCCGCAGCGCCAACCGGGAATACAACACCGACAAGGACGGCGCGTTCAGTGACATGCCGCTCGTGGTTCTGGTCGATCACGGCAGCGCCTCGGCGGCGGAAGCCCTGGCAGCCTCACTCCAGGATCACGATCGCGCGCTATTGCTTGGCCGCCGGACGTTCGGAAAGGCATTGATGCAGCAGGCCCTCCCCGTCCCGCCCCAGGGCGACATGGTTTGGCTCACCGTTGGCCACGTGGTCACACCCAGTGGCCGCGTAATTCAGAGGGCGTATCACGGTCTCAAGACCGAGCAGTACTACAGCTTCGCCGGAAAGTCCGGTGCTGAACAGGACACGCTCAAGACCTATCAGACCGAGCATGGCCGGAGCGTGCGAGGCGGAGGGGGAATCGTTCCCGATATCACCTTGGCAGAACCGGTGCTGCTGCCACCCTGGTTCTTCGCGGCCTCTGACAGCGGCTTCGATACAGCGGTCTCCGACAGTGTCGCCGCGACCCTACCCAAGGATCCCGCCGCGCGTCTGAAGTGGTTCGACGCGGTTCCCGAGTGGCAGACCGGCTTGGTCAAGCCCTTTCTTGACCGGGTCCATTCCCGACTTCAGATCACCGCCGAGCCCGACTCCGCCCTCGCTGCTCGACTGGGCCGGATATTGGCCTATCGTGTCACCGAAGTGCGCTGGGGTCCCGACGCGGTTGAGGAAATTGCGCTCCGGAACGATCCCGACCTCCGCGCTGCCTCGAACTACACCAACCGGATCGGGGAGGAGTTGAGCGGGCGGCATTAGTAATTGGGTAATTGAATAATTGAGAAATTGGGGCACATGGGGCACCCGCATCCATCGCAGTCCTCAATTTCTCAATTACTCAATTACCCAATTCCCGCCCTCCTTGTCCCACCCCCGCTGGCCTTTCATCTTTGTGGCATGGCCACCCGTTCCCGTAACGCGCCGAAGACCTCCCGAATACTCTCGAAGGCCGATCTCCTCGACATCTACCGCCTGATCCTGCTCTCCCGGCGTCTCGACGACAAGGAGATCCAGCTCAAGCGGCAGAACAAGATCTTTTTCCAGATCTCGGGTGCCGGCCACGAGGCGGTCCTGGCGGCGGCCGCCAAGGTCTTCCGTTCTGGCTACGACTGGTTCTACACCTACTATCGGGATCGGGCGCTCTGCCTCGGCTTGGGCATGACCGCCACCGAGCAACTGCTCTCCGCCGTCGGCGCCGCCGATGATCCCAACTCGGGCGGCCGCCAGATGCCCTCTCACTGGGGTCACAAGGACTACAACATCGTCAGCGCCTCGAGTCCGACCGGCACCCAGTTTCTCCAGGCCGTCGGGTGCGCCGAGGCTTGGCTCCGCTACAGCAACGTGCAGGGCCTTCCCGATAGCGTGACCGGACCCTACGGCGACGAGGTCGTCTTCTGCTCGTCGGGAGACGGTACCACCAGCGAGGGCGAATTCTGGGAGGCGATGAACTCGGCCTGCAATCTCAAGCTGCCGGTCGTGTTCCTGATCGAAGACAACAAGTACGCCATCTCGGTTCCGGTCGAGGTGAACACCGCCGGCGGATCAATCTCGAAGCTGTTGACCGGGTTCCCCAACCTGTTCATCGAGGAAGTGGACGGCTGCGATCCCATCGCATCGTTTGAGACGCTGCACCGGGCGGTGGACTATTGCCGGACCCGCAAGGGTCCCGCGCTGGTTCATGCCCATGTGATCCGGCCATACAGCCATTCGCTTTCCGACGACGAGGTGCACTATCGCAGTGCTGCGGAGCGGGAGGAGGACGGGAAGAAAGACCCGGTCACCCGCTTCCCCCGCCACCTCATCGAACAGGGGTTCGCGACCGAAGCCGAGCTGGAGGCGATCCGCGCCGAAGTGGAAGAGGAGATACGGGTCGCGACCGAAACCGCGCTGGCCTCGCCCCAGCCCGCGCTCGACACGGTCTACCAGTACGTCTACTCCCCCGACGTCGATCCCACCTCGGAGCAGTTCGACACCGAAGACGATCCCCGGTTTACCGGCGACCCCACCACGATGGTGGACCTGCTGAACAACTGCCTCAAGGACGAGATGGCCCGGGATCCCCGGATCGTGGTGTTTGGGGAAGATGTTGCCGACGCGAGCCGCGAGGAACAGCTCTCCGAGGTGAAGGGCAAAGGTGGCGTCTTCAAGGTGACCTGGGGACTCCAGAAGGCCTTCGGCTCCGATCGGGTGTACAACTCGCCTCTGGCGGAGGCCAATATCGTCGGGCGGGCGATTGGTCTGGCGACCCGCGGGCTCAAGCCCGTGGTCGAGATCCAGTTCTTCGACTACATCTGGCCGGCCTACATGCAGCTGCGGGACGAGCTGGCCCTCATGCGCTGGCGTTCGAACAACGCTTTCAGTTCTCCGGTCGTGGTGCGGACCACCTACGGCGGGTATCTGAAGGGCGGCTCGGTCTACCACTCGCAGACCGGGGCCGTGGTGTTCACCAGCGTGCCCGGCCTCCGTGTCGTGTGCCCGTCAACGGCGCTCGATGCCAACGGTCTGTTGAGGACCGCGATCCGCTGCGAAGATCCGGTGCTCTTCCTCGAGCACAAGCACCTGTACCGTCAGACCTACAACAAGGCGCCGAATCCGGGACCCAACTTCATGATCCCCTTCGGCAAGGCAAAGGTCGTCCGGGAGGGAACCGACCTGACCGTCGTGACCTATGGTGCGGTCGTACAGCGCACGATCACCGCGGCAAAGGAAGCCGAGGAAGCGCACGGCTTGAGCGTGGAAGTGATCGACCTGCGAAGCCTGACGCCGGTCGACTGGGATACCGTCATGGGCTCAGTGCGGAAGACCAACCGGGTGATTGTCGCCTACGAGGATTCTCTCTCCTGGGGTTACGGAGCAGAGCTGGCGGCCCGGATTGCCGATGAGGCCTTCGAGTGGCTCGACGCTCCGGTCCGCCGAGTTGCCTCGACCGACACCTTCGTCGCGTATGCCCCGCAGCTGGAAGACGTGATTCTGCCGCAGGTCGAACATCTCCGCGCGGCGATGATCGAAATCGCGAGTTACTGAGCCGGTACCTCGATTCCCTCCGACCGGTATCCCAACCGTTCCCCGAGGCTCCCGTAGGTAAATCCCGCCACGAGGTCGTAGATCCATGCACCGCCATGGCGATGTAGAGCGACCCGCTTAACGCAGGGCTCGGCCCTGCGTCTTCCTCGCGTGGTTTGGCTGCACCAGAGACTCACTCATGACAGAGAGGAAACGATGCGAGGCCTGACCCTCGGCCTGACCGCCATGCTCGTTCTGGCGGTTGGCCATGAGCTCAACGCCCAGTCGATCACCCCTGACCGCGCTCTGCGCCAGGGACGGATGGAAATGCATGAGCGGCGGGAATTGCGTCGGGATCGCCACGAAATCCACATGGATCGCCATGAGCTTCGCTCGGACCGGCGGGAGATCGGCCGAGATATCCGACATCGGGCCGGGCGGAGTGAGCTTCGCCACGATCGTCGGGATTTCCATCGGGATCATCGGGATCTGAGGCTCGACAGGCGGGATCTGCGACACGATAAACACTAGTACCTAGTGCCGAGTACCGAGTACCGAGTACCGAGTACCGAGTGAGACCATCTGCTGTTTTTAGGTACTAGGTACTCGGTACTCGTTACTTACCTAAGACTTCACGAATCTCACTCGCCGCAACAATCGCATTGTCCACATCGCGCGAAAGCGCCCGAGCCTGCTGTGTCGCCATGGTGAGATCGCCGAGTGCCGCGGCCGCGTCGGCCGAACGGAGCCGCAGCAGATCGAAGCGCACATTCTGCATCGCCAGACAGCAGGACTCGAATTGGCCGGCGATCTGATCGCGCCGTCCGCCCAGGTCACGGATCGCTTTCTCCTGCCGCTCCAGTAGCGCCAGCCTGCGGGTCCGTTCCTCATCATCCGGCTCCCGGGAAAGCGCCGCAATCCGCTCTTTGATTCGGCCGAGGTCCTCAGTGGCCACGTTGCTGTCCATGGCCTGAAGAGTCCGCGCCAGCTCGGAAGCGCGGAGGTAGAGCCCGTCAACCGTTGATGCTACGTCCTCGGGAAGCATCTGCCGCTCTGCCGGCGTCATGCGATCCAGCAGCTTGTAGATTGCCGTCCGGTCTCCGAACGCCTGACTGACCGCCTGCTGATGGGTACCGAATTCGTCCCGGGTCGGTGCTGCGATCTGCTTCACGCCCTTGTGACCCTTGCCCCCGGGAACCAGACGCGCATCGGGTGCTGGGGGACGGCTCAGTACGTCGCGCCAGGTATATCCCGCCTGCCAGAGCTTGGAGTAGTGCGTCACCAGTCCGAAGCCCATTCCCATCATCGGGAACAGGAACCAGGGCTCACCGATCCCGGTCGCTATGTTGACCATGAAGCAGCCCGCCGAGATCGCCGCCCAGCGCGCGAAGTAGGCCCGGGTCTTCTGGACGATCTTCGGCTCGCCTGTATCGGGAACCGGGAGCGGAGTGTCATCCCGCCGCTCCATGCGACGGCTTGCCCGCTCCGTGTGCCGGTCGAGTCTGGCGCGCCAGTCGTCGCGGCCGCGGGGCGGACCAGGGAGTGGCGGCGGGGCTTGGCCAGCGAGCGGACGGCCCGCGCTCGGCCGGGATGGACGCTGTAGTCCCGAACGCGACTGTCCCCTCGTCTGGCCCGTAGGTCGGTAGCCGGTCACGGTACGGCTCTCGAGGGCGCGACGGAGGGCATCGGCCGAAGGCCATCTGCTCTCCGGATCCTTCTCGAGACACCGGGTCACTGCCAGGTCGAGGTCCTCGGGCACCTCGGTTCGCAGCGTCTTGATCGGCTCGGCCATTTCGCCGATCTGCTTCATCAGGATGCCCGCGACCGATGGTGCATTAAACGGAAGCTCACCCGTCAGCATTTGATAGCTGACGATGCCCAGGCTGTAGAGGTCGCTCCGGCCGTCGATCTCTTTTTCCCCTGCGGCCTGCTCCGGGCTCATGTACTGGGGTGTGCCAATCGCCACGCCGGCGCTGGTGAGGGTGCCGCCCGACGAGCCCGACATCGCCTTGGCGATGCCGAAATCGGTGACCATGACTCGACCTCGGGTGCCTTCGAGGAGGATGTTGTCCGGCTTGATGTCGCGGTGAATGACCGACATGGCATGGGCGGCGCTCAGGGCATCCGCCGTTTCTTTCATGATGCGGCGAGCCTCTTCCACCGGCAGCCTGCCCCGTCGTTTGAGCCGGGCGCCAAGCGACTCGCCGTCTACGTATCCCATGATGAAGTAGACCAGACCGTTCCCCTCACCGACCGAGTGAATGGGGACAATGTGGGGATGAGACAGCCGCGCCGCGGTTTCAGCTTCGCGCGTGAAACGAGCCCTGATATCCTGTTGGAAGGCCAGCTCGGGAGGGAGGACCTTGATGGCGACGCGGCGTTTCAGCCGTTCGTCACGCGCGCGATAGACGACGCCCATGCCGCCGCGCCCGATTTCGCCCTCGATCGTGTAGGCATTACCCAGCGCTTCGGCCAGGCGTGGAGCAAGCGGCGAGGTCGGATCTGTCATTAGGTATCGGTAAAAGCCTCATAGATTTAGCAGACCAGAGCAAGAGGGACAAGGCACGGCTTCATGTTGGGCTTGGTGATTCAGACAGTTCGGCAGGTCAGGCCCCTCCAAGGAGGCGCGATTGGCAGGCGACGCTGTTCCGATTTGGTTCGGACCCCCAAATTCCCTAGCGCAAGGATTTGGCACACCCGGTGCACCTTGAGGGTGACTTGTTTGGCAAACCTGCCAAATTGCCTGTAAAGGAAGGAATAGGAATACGATGAGTGAACGTCTGACGCTTCCCGTGTTGCCTCTGCGCGAAGTAGTCCTCTTTCCGGGGATCACGGCACCGATCGGTGCCGGCCGTCCTGGAACGCTGCGCGCCATCGAGGCTGCGTTGGCTACCCCTGACCGGCTGATCTTCGCCGTTTCACAGCGCCAGAATATCGAGTCGGTCGCCCCAGAGGGCCTCCACACAATCGGTACGATTGCGCGCATCGGTCAACTGCAGCGCGGACTCGCTGGCATGCAGCTCCTGCTGCACGGCGAGCGGCGTGGCATTGCGATGCACGTGACCGAAAAGGATGGCTATCTCCACTCCATCGTTCGCGACGCGGAGGAGATGCTCCCGCTCAACGCGGAAGATCCCGCCTTCGTGGGACTCTACCGCGAGGTCCGTTCCCGGGCGGCGGAGCTGGGTCAGAAGTCGGGATTGCCCGAAGAGGTGGTGCAGCAGGTCCTGGCTGGAGTTCATGAGCCCGGCCGCTTCGCCGACCTCGTAGCGGGCTACCTCGACATCTCGCCTCAGCAGCGCCAGGTCCTGCTGGAGACTCTGTCGGTTGAAGAGCGTCTGCGCCGGGTGCTGGTGCACGTCCAGCGCCAGATCAGCGTGCTCGATGCCCAGGAGGACATCAAGTCCCAGGTGCAGGAGGAGCTGGGTGAGCGTCAGCGCGAGATGTTCCTCCGGGAGCAGATGAAGCAGATCCGGAAAGAACTGGGCGAGGACGACGAGGGTTCGAACGAGCTGGAGGAGCTGAAGCAGAAGCTCGAGGCGCTGAACCTGCCGCCCGAGGCTCGCAAGGAAGTCGACCGCGAGCTGGGCCGCCTGGGCCGGATGAGTCGTGAGTCCATGGAGTCGCAGGTCATCCGGACCTTCCTCGAGAACATCGCAGAGCTGCCCTGGAACGAGCGCGCCCAGGAGCACCTCGACCTGGTCGAGGCGCAGCGTATTCTCGACGAAGATCACTACGCCCTGGGGGACGTGAAGGATCGGGTGCTGGAGTTCCTGGCCGTTCGCGCCCTGAAGGGCGTGCCCGCGGCGAACAAGGATGAGGTGAGCACTCCGCCCTCCTCGTCTGAGGGCGACGGTGCGTCGGCGACCAGCTCGGCGCCCACCCCGGAGGAGAAGGAGCGGGAGATTCCGGGCAACCCCGATGACAAGGTCGCCAAGGGCCCGATTCTGCTCTTTGTTGGCCCTCCTGGCGTCGGTAAGACCTCGGTGGCCAAGTCGATTGCCCGGGCCATGGGACGGAAGTACGTCCGTATCTCTCTGGGCGGCGCTCGCGACGAGGCTGATATTCGCGGCCACCGGCGAACCTACGTCGGTGCGATGCCGGGACGGATCATCCAGGGAATGAAGCAGGCGGGAAGCAAGAACCCGGTGTTCCTGCTGGACGAAGTGGACAAGCTCGGCGTCTCCTTCCAGGGAGACCCGGCCAGCGCGCTGCTCGAAGTGCTGGACCCGGCCCAGAACGACACCTTCGTGGACCATTACCTCGGCGTGCCGTTCGATTTGAGCGAGGTGCTGTTCATCTGCACGGCCAACTTCGTGCAGGCCATTCCGGCGCCGTTGCTCGACCGGATGGAGTTCGTTGAGTTCACCGGCTACACCGAGCGCGAGAAGCTCATGATCGCGCGGAATTACCTCATCCCGCGGCAGCGGGCAGAGAACGGGTTGTCCCCGGAACAGATCGAGTTCCAGGACGAGGCTGTCGCCGAGGTGATTACCGGCTATACCAGGGAGTCGGGAGTCCGTCAGCTCGAGCGGGAGATCGGCAAGCTGGGACGGAAGGTGGCACGTAAGATCGCGGCGAAGGAGTCGGAGCGGGTCACCGTGACGGCCGCCCTGGTACCCGAGCTGTTGGGACGGCCCAAGGTGCATCCGGAGCGCGCCGCGCGGGAGGATCAGATCGGCGTTGCGACCGGGCTGTATTACACCCCGACCGGCGGCGACATCATGTTCGTCGAAGCCTCCACCATGCGGGGCAAGGGCGAGCTGGTGCTCACCGGGCAGCTGGGTGACGTGATGAAAGAGTCGGCCCGTGCGGCCTGGACCTACGCTCGCTCCCACGCGGCCGGATTGCACATCAAGGAAGAGATGTTCGACCGCGATGTGCACATCCACGTCCCCGCGGGTGCGATACCCAAGGAAGGTCCCTCGGCGGGCGTGGCGATGGCCACCGCGCTGGTGTCGGTGCTGTCAGGCCGGCCGGTGCGGAACGATATCGCGATGACCGGCGAGATCACCCTGCGGGGTCACGTGCTACCGATCGGTGGAGTGAAGGAGAAGGTCCTGGGTGCGGTGCGAGCCGGTATCACCCGGATCGTACTGCCGATGAAGAACGAGCCGGATCTCCAGGATCTGCCCGAAGAGGTGCTCAAGATCGTCGAGGTCCACCCGGTGGAGAATCTCGGCGAGGCACTGGCCCTGACGCTCCGGGGAGCAACGTTCAAGGAGGGTCGCCTGCTTTTCGGCGAGGAGAATCCGAGAGACGTCACCCCGCTCGCCCAGTTCCACCACTAGTCGGCCGACGGGCCGTTGGGAACTCCGGTCAGGACCATCCTGGCCGGAGTTCTCTTTTTCAGAGCGTCTTCAGGTACAACCACACCGCCTTGATCTCGTCGTCCGTCATGAGACGGGTCAGTCGCCACGGCATGAACGGGTTGATGATGCTCTGATCGGGCCGCATGCCGGTTCTGAGGGCACGGCGGAAATCGTCTTCGCTCCAATTTGCCAATTGTCCGGTAGACGTCAGGTCGGCGCTGGCCGGAGTTCCCGGCGGCCCTTCCTTGAGCCCGCCCTTCAGATTGTCGCCATGGCAGTAGGTGCAACCGCTGGTTGTGGCGAGATAGCGTCCGTATTCCGTTGACGGCTGGTGCGGGACTCCGGCGGGAATCGCCGCCTCGTGATCAATGCCTTCCGCCTGAAGCAAGCGCCCGGGTTTGGAGACGATGATGAATCGGCCCAGCATTCCGACCTGGGTTGGGGGAAGTTCACGGTCGACCGGAGGCAGCTGCTTGAGGTACGCGATGACGGCCGCCAGATCGGAGGCGTCCATGGCGGCGAACGCGCTGGATGGCATGAACACGAGCGGTCGCCCATCCTTGCGGACGCCGTGTCGGATGGCGCGAATCCACTCGGCGTCGCTCATCGGCGCGACACCGCCTTTACCAGTAGTCAGATTGCTCGGGTGGAATTTTCCCACCGGCCCGAGATCCATCGTCGTCCCACCGAAGTCCTCGCCGTGGCAGTCCACGCACTTGCTGATGGCGGTGACGAGATGCTGGGCTTGCACCATCGTGGCGCTGTCGCTCTTGAGGTCCAGCGTCTCGGCTTTGATCACGTAGATGCGACGCATCTTCGACCTGCTGATCCCGTAGATACCGAGCAGGAGAATGAGCAACATTCCCACCAAAACGGCCGCAGCGATTCCGATTCGGCGCAGAGCGGTACCGGCCATTCGAAGCCTCCAGTTTCAGTCAGGTTTCGAGCCTACCAGGTGCAGCCACGAACGACGAGATCAGCGGCCCGGTCTCGCCAGAGCACTCGATCGCCCCAGGCCGAGGTGACCGGTTGTATCGCGAAATATCCCAACTGCAGTACCAGCGCCTGTCTCGCGTGAGTGAGCGGGTCTATGTCGTCCCGGAAGAATCCGGTGGCCTGCCCCTCGGTGAGTAGCTCCACTACTGGTCGGACGGCCGCATCGGCCCATTCCTCGCCCGATTCCGCCTCAAGTAGTACTCGGGTATGGGCGTCGTGCTGGGCGAAGAAATCGAACTGTCCCCGAATAAGCCGGCGCAGCCGCTCGACCGCCGTCAGGCCGATCAGGGGCAGGCTGGTGAGTGCCTGGGCGGCCTCCTGTGCGACGTGTACCAGGACAGCGGAGTAGAGGCCGTCCTTGTTCCCGAAGTGGTAATGGATCAGCTGCTTGTTGACCTCGGCCGCGGCGGCGATGCGGGAGGTGCGGGCGCCGGCTCGCCGGAAACGGGCGAATTCGGCCAAGCCGGCCTGAAGCAACCGCTGAGTCGCGGGAGGGTCTCGATGGGTCATGGATGTGCCATTTCAACCGTTGGGTTGAAAATAGCTCATCCCAGCTAACGCGCTATTGGCGCACCGGCTCCGGACTGGCGAAGGCGATCTGGTCCCGGCCCGCGCTCTTGGCGCAGTAGAGTGCCCGGTCGGCGCTTTCGGTCAGGGAGCCAGCCGTGAGCGCGTCATCCGGGAAGCAGGCGATTCCGATGCAAACCCGGATCGAAATGTTCTCTCCGGTTCCTACAGCGGCTGGATGCTCCGCCAGGGCCTGGCGCCGCTTATTGGCGAGCACCCCGGCGCCCTGCCGATCGGTGCGGCGCAGGATCAGGCCGAACTCTTCACCGCCGTACCGGCCGATCAGGTCGCTCGCCCGCGCCGTAGTCTGGAAGACCTTGGCCACGTGAAGCAGGGCCTGGTCTCCGATCAGGTGACCGTACCGGTCGTTCACCCGTTTGAAGTGGTCCACGTCGACCATCATGAAGACGAAGCCCTCACCATGACGGCGGGAGTATTCGATCGTGTGCTCCAACTCCGCCATCAGGGTCGCGTGATTGAGCAGGCCGGTGAGCCCATCGCGGTGGACCATTTCCCTGAGACGTCGTCCCCGCTCGGCCCGATTGATGACGAGGTGGGCCAGCAGGTCTCTATCTACCGGTTCGATGAGGAAATGGTCGGCGCCGGCCCGCAGAGCCTCGATCTGGGTAGCGACTCCGTCCTGCGCCGTCAGGAACACGATCGGAGTGAGACCGAATCGTGAGTCTTGCCGCATGAGCCGGGCGAGGGAGAGGCCATCGAGCCCCGGCAGACGGGTGTCCATCAACACCAGGTCCGGCGTCTCACGGACCAGCGTCTCCCGCGCCGTCAGTCCGTCTCGGCAGTGAGTCACCCGAGCATTCACCTGCTCGAGCCACGAGGTGATGAGATGCGCCTGCTCGGTGTCTTCCTCGATCAGGAGCACTCGAGGCGGCGGGCTTCCAATCCGGGCGAGCGTCTTGGCGTACTTGGGAAGCTCGACTCCTACCCGAGCGGCGGGCATCACCACGTCGATTCCCGCTGCGAGAGCGCGGACCCGGTCGGTCGTATCAGTCTTGTCTACCAGCACGATGGCGCGGGGTCGTGCTACTCCGGCGCGTGACCACGCGGTCGCTGTAGCGTAAGAGTCGGTATCCGGCTCCGCGATGATCACCACCAGGTCCGGGCGCTCCGAGAGATGGGTCTCCTTGGGCTCTCCCAGGCCGGTTTCGGTTCGCACGAGAAATCCGCTCAGTCGCATCGCCGTCTCGATTTCCTCGCGCAGCTTCCCTGGCTGGCCGATCGCCAAGGCACGCCATCCAAACTCTGCCATGGCAGGACCGGCGTCGGGCAGGCCCATCTCGATCGCCGCGGCGTCGAAGGCCGCCGAAAGACGATTGACGGCATCGTCCAGCCGCGCGGCGTGCTCCGGTGTGGGGGAAGGCCGCTCTGCCTGGAGCCAATGTTCGGTCTGCTTACTGATCTCGCTGATCGAGGGGAACCCATAGGAACCGCCTGAACCCGAGAGGCGGTGGAACCGCCGGGTCAGCGACTCAGCCGCATCCATCTCGCCGGAGCGAAAGGCAGCGAGGTCCTTTCGCAACTCCGCGAGCCGGCCCGGCGCTTCGAGCAGGTACTCACGGCGCAGCTGACCCAGGGCTTCGTCGAGCTCGTCCGTCATGCTGATCCCCGCAGGCCGTCAAAGGCGAGTCGCGCCGCGGCGATGAAGGCTGGTGTCATGCTCCAATGCCCGCGCACCTCGGAATTATCGCGCGAGGCGATGACCGCGCTTCGCTCGTCGATGATGGCCACGAGGGGAATTCCCGGCCAATCAAATCCGCCGGGAATCGCTTCAATCCGTGCGAACGGAAGGCTCACCTGGACCTGGGCGTAGAGGGAGACGGAGAGCTGGGCCGCAACGGCGCGTCGGAGCACGAGGGCCAGCAGGGGATAGGCTTCGGCCGGGGCAATCAGATTAACCGAGCGCTCGGCCCGGCCGATGTCATGAGTGAGCAGTTGGAGCGCCGCCTTCGGCGATTCGATTTCCACGATGGCGGCAGATGCAGGGGCGCCAAAGGAATCCAGCGCGCGGCTCAATTCCTCGATGGCCTGTCCCTGTGCGCTCGAGATTCGCGCGAGGACTGCCTGGGGCGGTTCAGGGCGGAATCGCTTGGGTTGCCCGTCGTCCTGCCTTGCGGCTCCCTTGGCGACCAGCCCTTCCAGGGCGCTGTAGGCGTTGGCTCGGGCGAGTCCTGCCGAGCGGGCTATGGCGTACCCGGTACCGGGGCCATCAGCCAGAAGAACCTCGTATACCCGGCTTTCGGTTGGAGTAAAGCCGAAGGGTGTGAGATCAATCGGCGAAGCCGGCATGGTAGTAGTATGGGCTACTTTCTGCGCCGGGGCAAGAACTCTGAAGCCAAATTCAGTGATTTTGAGTAATGGGAGAGATCTCAAAAGCATACCGCGGAGCACGCGGAATAACCCTGTTCCGCGGTAAGCAGTTACTTCTAGACGTACTCGAGCTGCCAGCCCAGCGTCTTCGCGATCAATGCCAGCCGGAACGTCACGTCGGTCTGCCGCGAGTCCGGTTCCTTCGCATCGACATCCAGCGGGAAATAGTGATACGTGATCTTGTTGAGAGCCTTCGGGGCCCCACGGAGTCCTTTGGGACTCCAGATCCCGAACTCATCGCAGTCCTTGAGCAGACGGGCGAGAACCTTCGTGGCGACCGGAGCCGTGTGCAAGGCGCCGATTCGAGCCAGCAACTCGATGAAGTGGAGGGCGAGCGGCAGATCCTTGGGCATCCCCTTGCTGTCCGCTTCGATCGGATCTCCCAGGAGGAGATGCTGGGGCTTGATGCGTTTCTTCCCCAGCGCGATGGCGTACGCCTTCTTGGGCGCCGGTTGAGCCAGGTAGTGTCCCAGCCGTTCGGTGAATCCCGCCCGCTCCCGCTGGAGGTTCGGCATCGCGGCGATCATCGCCACGGAATACCAGGTCGGCGGATAGGCCTCGGGGTGAAGCACTGACGCGCTGCCCGAGCGCACGAATGGCTTCTCGGCAATCGGACTGCGAAGGAATTGCGAGACGTTGGATGCGATCTTGTGAGCCGCGCCCCGCAGACGAGGATCGTCGATGTGCCCGCCCTCGGCGAGTGCGGCCGAAGCAGACTCACGGAGGACGTTTCGCGCCCACTCGACGGCGCGAGGCTCCGACTTCGCGACCTTCAGGAATTCGAACAGCAGATTGGGATCTTCGTCCCGCGATAACAGCCGGAACAGGACCCGGTCGGCCAGCTTGAATGGCCTCTGGGACGGCGGCAAGGAGAGCTGAATCAGCCGCCGGTACTGAGGAATGGTGCCTACATCCTTGATGCCCTGTGCCGCGGCCGCGGCGAGGCCAAGCATGTTGCTGCCCCAGACCCCTGTCTCTTTCTGCTTTTTGATGACGCCCTGGGCCGCCTTCCCCGACTCGATGGCGGCGCGTTCGGCTTCTAGGCTCTCAACGGCCACCGTTCCAGGGGTCGCTAGTTCGGCATGTGTTCGGTATCGGATCACCTCTCCGCCATGGGCCAACAGCCATGTCAGAGGAATCCGGTGGTGGTTCGGTAGCTCCAGAAAGCCCCCAGAGTGGGAAATCGGGGCGTGAAAATAGTCGGAGGGTTGAAGTTACGCCACGTTTGCGGGTCGGATTGTCCTCGCCTCCATGGGAAATTGTCATAACAGTTTACCCTGTAACGTCTTACGAGCCAGCGAGCCAAGCCGCAGACCTTTGGCCTATTCGGCAGGTGGGTTGGATGTCTTGTCGCAGGTGGGGTGATCGAGAAACCGCAGCATCTCGGTCGCGACAGTGTCGGGCCTGGTCTGCTGGGGACGGTGCAGCGTCGCGTTCAGAACCACGAACCGGCGGCACGGCAGCAGACCGGCGATGCGCTCGCCGATGCCCAGAGGGATGGTCGGATCGTTCCGGCCCCAGATGAGCAGCACCGGCTGAGACAAATCGGCATATCTCCCGTTGATCGCCGAGAAGTCGAATTGATCCAGGATTTTTCGAGAGGCGGCAAGCGCCAGTGAATCCTCGCTGGGGATGTATTTCGCGTTCGCCCGCGTTTCACCGAGCCATCCCTGATCATGGACCGGCAGGACATAGCCTGCGGCACTCGCGACCCACCGCGCGGCGGCGAATGCCACCCCGGCGGTGTCTCCAAACAACGGGCTGATTCCCGCTCCTCCCGGCGCGATGAGAACCGCGGCGATGACGCGGTCCGGATAATCGAGGGCTAGCTGTGCGGCGAGTTGTCCCCCCATCGAGTGGCCCACCACAACCAGCGGCCCCGATGTGGAGCGGGCGATCAGATCCGAGAGCACCGACTCCATGAATTGTGTCGTATACGGACCATCCGGCTTGTCGCTGAGTCCGAACCCCGGCAGGTCCACAGCCAAGACGCGGAACCGAGACGTGAAACGGTCCAGTACCAGTCGCCAGCTGAGCAGCGATTCTCCGTATCCGTGGAGGAAGAGCACTGTGGTATCGCCGGTGCCGGCCCGAAGCGCACGAAGCCGGAGGCCTCCAGCCTCGACATATTCCGCCTGGTGGACCGGATGTCTCCGGTTGGGCTGAATCCAGGCGATCCACGCCGCAAAGGCGACGAGCACCACCGCGATCCATCGCTTTGCCCGGCCCGAGAGAGTCTTCATTGCTCAGGACATTCGGCGATGCCCAGCAGCGGCGTGGGATTGAATCCCTGCACGGTGCTGATGACGAAGCGACGGCTATCGAGCCAGTCCACGCCGAGGCCACTTTGCTCGCTCGCAGGGAGCTCGCACACGCGGCGTGAAGAGTCTGGAACCATTCCGCTCTGGCCACGGGTGAGGAAGGTCAGGCTATTCGCCTGCCGGGCCACGAAGCCTCCGGTTGCGGTCCGGGTGATTCCCGTCAGGGGGCCATGGCGACGAATGTCGACGGCTACGGTGCCTGCGCCGCGCGCATCGACTCTGGTGCTGCCTCTGAACCAGGTTTCCGGTGGGACGGAATAGAGTCGGGATTTCCCGTCGAAACCGCTGGTAAGAATCAGCACGGTTCCATCGGAGGTGACGCTCAGCGCCCGGGCGTCGTGGGCGCCGTCGGGATAGCCTACGATGAGCTTCTGAACTCCGGTCACACTGTAGGTTCGGGGAATCCGGTCGAATGGGAGCAATGGCTCCTCGAAGCGGTACAACTGGACGGTGCCGCGCCGCCCCACACTGTCTCCCAGGTCACCGATGTAGATGCAGGTCTTCTGATCACAGCGGCCCACCGCCAGCGCGGTCCACTCGGTGTAGAGTGCATCCACGCGCCAGGTTCCCAGGTCACGGCCCGTAGTATCGGTGGCATAGATCTCCGTCTCATCGCCCTCGGCTGCGAGGGCCCAGAGCACGTTGCGTTGTTGGCGACTCACGATGACCGGCGGACTTCGGTGGACCGGGGGAGTTGGAGGCGAGACCTTGCTCGTCCCCGAGGAGGGGAATCGGAGGTAGAGGGAATCCTCCTCGTCCACCTGCTGCGGCTGCGAGGACGGCGCCGCCTGCGGCCGTTGCAGGCCCATGATGCGCGGGTTTCTAAGCGTGCCCGACTGATGAAGGCGCGCGTGAACGGACATGGCACTGTCCTGCGCGGATGCGGAGGTGGCGACGAGTAGCGTCAACAGGGCGAAGGACCAGGAGGGCATGGCTCAATGGTAGCGGCGACCGAGGGGCGGTCCAATCCTTGCTCCCGCTGACTGGTGGTTCCATCTTTCCCGCTTGATCAACCGAGTCTTCCTGAATGCTTGATTCGCTCAAATCCCGTCCCATCCATCGTTTGCCGGACCAGGTGCGGCTCGCCGGCCGAATCCTGTTTCTGACCACCGATCCCGGGCTCATCGGGCGGCAGCTCGCAGGCGAGGATCTCAAGTGGACTCCGGAGATCTCCCTTCGCGACGACATCTCCACCGACGAGATCACGCCGGCCTACATCTGTTACTACTACGACGAGACCCTGGGTGAATTCCCCTACCTCGGACTCAAGGCCGGACAGGACTTTCCCATCACTCGCGGGTCCGTGAAGCAGGGCGGCTTCGTGGCCTCGGTAAGCGGCAAGCGTCGGGGCAAGGGATCGAGCCGGGAGCAGTCTCCCTATGCGGAAATGATGGCCGGCATCCGGCTCGTGATCGCCGAGAACATCGAGCGGATCTACCGGGAGAACTGCCAGAACCTCGGAATCTTCACCAGCACCGACTTCACGCTTATTGACCGGATACGCCGGGGAGAGGCCATCCCGCTTTCGGTCTTCACCGAGGGTGAAGGCGGAATCACTCGGGGTATCATCGAACACGGCGGGCTTTTCAACTACAACGTTGCCCGCCTCCAGGGGAAAGTCGCGGTACCGGTCGTCACGACACCGGTCCGCCCCATGACGCTGGCCGAGAAGATCATCGCCCGCCACTGGGTAACGGATCTGGCCTCGGGCAAGATCGGGGTACCCGCGGTGCGCCCGGGAGACGAAGGATTCATTCGCACCGACATTCGGTTCAGCCACGAATACGTGACCCCGATGTCCGCCATCTTCTGGCGAGACTACGTGGGACCTGATGAGAAGGTCGTGGATCCCGGATCGATCTTCTTTTTCCGGGATCATCTCACCTTCCTCGATCTGGCGATGACCCCCGAGCGGAAGGCGGAGGGCCTGCTTGACGTCGCGCTCGAGCTCAAGAAGAAACAGGAGGAGTTTGCCGCCCAGCAGGGCATCAAGCTCTACGGGGAGCTGCCGCGCCTGGGTCGCAATATGGTGGCGCCCGGCTCCGAGGCGATTTGTCACTCCAAGATGCTGGAGCAGCACGCTCTTCCCGGCGAAGTCATCATCGGCAGCGACAGCCACACTCCGCACAGCGGCGCCATGGGCAGCCTGGCCTTCGGCGTCGGCACCACCGCGATCTTCAATTCCTGGCTCACGCGGGACGTCCGTATCACGGTTCCCGAGGCGGTACTGATCCGAGTGCAGGGCGCCAAGCCGGCCAACGTGACGGCGAAGGATTTCATGCTTCAGATTCTTCGCCATCCCTATGTGAAGACTGGAAAGGCGATCGGGAAGATCGTCGAATACGCTGGAGAGGCGGTGCAGGCGCTCTCGATCGACGAGCGGGCCACGATGACCAACATGGCGGCCGAAGTCGGGGCCTTCACAGGTATCATCAAGCCCGACGAGAAGGCCGTGGAGTACCTGGTGAGGGAGCGGGGCATGCAACCGCGCGAAGCGGCCGCGCTGCTTCAGGGTCTCGAGTCCGATTCCGATGCCGAGTACGCCGAGGTGATCGAGATCGACGCCGCAACGTTGCAGCCGATGGTCGCGTTGCCCGGTGACCCCGGTAACGGCCTCTACATCAGCGAACTGGGCCGGATGGTGAAGGTGGACATCGCGTACGCGGGGAGCTGTACCGCCGGCAAGAAGGAAGACATGGACATGTACGCCGCGGTGCTGAAGGAGGCGGCGGATGCGGGAGAGAAGGTTCATCCCGATGTGCGGTTCTACATCCAGTTCGGCAGCCAGGACGTGAAGCGCTATGCCGAGCAGCGGGGTTATATCGAGGTCTTTCAGGCGGTGGGGGCGGAGATCATCGAGCCGTCCTGCGGCGCCTGTATCAACGCGGGTCCCGGCGTCAGCTACGATCGGGAAACGGTCACCGTGAGCGCCATCAATCGAAACTTCCCGGGACGCTCGGGACCGGGTCAGTTGTATCTGGCGAGTCCCTACACCACTGCGGCGAGTGCGCTGGCGGGTTACATCACGGTCTGGGAAAGTCCGGCCGTGGTTGGCAGAGGCTGACTAGCCTCAGTGTTCCTCGGGCTGAGGCGGAGCGGTGCGTGGGGGCTCGACCTGGCTGGCCGCGCGCACAATCGACTTTCGGTTGGCTGCTTCGAAGATCCTCGGGTCATACGCTGCCCGCGCGTTCCATAGCACCCACGAGTCAATCCCGGCGTCATGCGCCG
>DATIOP010000134.1:0-2372 GCA_035472975.1 Gemmatimonadales bacterium | reverse complement strand
ACGGGGAAGAGCCAGAAGAGGATCTGCCAGTCGCCTCGCGCCCACCGGTGCTGGCGGCGGGCAAAGGCCAAAACGCTGGCGGGGTAATCGTCCACCACTTCGACATCGGTGACCAGCGCGGGACGGGCGTGGAGGCCCTCGAACAGGTCGTGAGAGAGCAGCGCGTTCTCGGGGACCCGACCATCCAGTGCCGCCATGAAGGCATCGACGTCGTACAGACCCTTCCCGGTGTAGATCCCCTCGTTGAAGAGGTCCTGGTAGGTGTCTGATACCGCGGTGGTGTAGGGATCCACCCCAGTATGCCCGGCATATACCCGTGCGAACAGCGAACCGGCGGCACTGGCCTGCGTCACGCTCACCCGCGGCTGCAGGATGCCGTAGCCCTCGGTGACTCGGCGGAGCCGGGGATCGAAGTGCGGCCGGTTCAGCGGATGGGCGATGATGCCGATGAGCTTTCGCGCGCCGCTGCGAGGGAGCAGGGTATCGCTGTCGAGGGTGATGCAGTAGCGCACATTGGGGAGTACCGATGGATCCCCTTCATGAACCGTGAAACTGGTGTCCGTCGCTCCACGCAGCAGGTGATTGAATTCCTCGAGTTTCCCGCGTTTGCGCTCCCAGCCGATCCAGGCTCCTTCACCGGGGTTCCACTGGCGCACCCGATGGAAGAGATGGAAGAGATCGCCGCGCCCCTCTCCCAGGCGCCGGTTCAGTTCGGCGATCCCGGCGCGCGTCGCCTCGAGCAGTTCGGCGTCTCCCGGCATCTCTTTTTCCGGGGCATCCGCGAAGTCGGTGATGAGGGCGAAGTGGATGAAAGGATCGGTATTCCCGAGTGCCACCACCTCGAGGTGTTCCAGGAGCTGTGCCACTCCGTCCGCGCTGGTGAGCAGTGTGGGGATCACCACCATGGTCCGGGCTTCCTGAGGAATCCCGTTCAGGAAGTCGAGCCGCGGCAGCCGCCGGGGCGGGACCAGGTGCGCAGCCAGGCGCTGTACCGCCGCGATCGCCAATTCGCTCGCGGGCAGGAGCAGCAGCGCCGCCGTCCACAACGCTGCGGCCAAGGTCCCACCGGCGCCTCGCACGTAGGCGGCTGCCGCGGCGACCAGCCCAAGTGTCAGGAGCCCGATCGCGCCGAGGTAGACCGCGGTGCCGTGGGCGAAGATGAAGCGCCGTGCCCGGGCGGTGAACTTCGGGTGATAGGCGACGTCGGTTTCGAAGTCGGGACGGCCTCGCCCGATGAGGTGCCATCCTACGTGGGCGGAACGATGCTCGGGTGAGCTTGCCGCCGCCGCCGCCCGCGCGCTCTCGACACTGCGGAGCGCCACGCGGAGCTGTGCTTCGCCGCTCGGTTCCGCCAATTCCTCGACTGCCTGGCGGTACCGGTCACGACTCAGAAAATCCATGCGCCCGTACACGCCGGAGGGGTCGCGCTGCAGCACCTGCTCCACCAGGCTCACCGTCTCGAAGTACTGCGACCAGTCGAGCGTGGAGCAGAGCCGCAGACTGGTGATGGCGTTCGCAACCGACACCTGCGCGCTCGCCTGATTCTGGTGCTCGGTCCGAATCACTTCTTCCGCCGTGGTGCCCTCATTGGCCAGCCGTTCTGTAACGGCGGCCTGGAGCCGGGCTGCACCGGCACCGTACTCCCGCATTCGCTGCAGCAGGTGCACGACATAGTCGGAATCGAGGACATCAGGGAGAGACGGCTGACTTCGCTGCCGCGAGCGCCCATTGAGCGAAGCGAGATGCCTCTCGGCCAGGAGCCGGGCCTCACGGCTTTGCAGGGTCTCGTCGGCCAGGCGGCGGAGATTCTCGAGCAAGGCCAGTTTGAGCATGCTGGGCCACGCCCACAGCTCGCCGATAGTGAGCGGGGCGACGCTCTGGTACGCGGTCATAAACCGCACCAGCTGGATGCGGTCCAACCGTCCGTCGGTATGGCTGATCAGCTCGAGCGCCATGGCGTAGATTCGCGCCATGCCTGTCATGTCCCGTGGAGCGAGCTTGGGAAGCTCGCGATAGTACTGCCGGGGCAGGTCGTGCCGGACTCCCCGGATCTCCGCCTCTACCAGGTGGAAGTTGTCGAGCAGCCACTCGGCCGCCGGGGCCACGAACTCCTCGCGGTGCACCGCATCGGCCAGGATCTTGTAGGTCTGGCGCAGAACCCGGGCGTTGTCATCCAGGCGGCGGAAGAAACGGCGGTCGCCGATCTGGGTCTGGCGGGCGAGGGTGAAGCTTCCGGCCAGGGCGCGAGCCCGCTCCTCGAGTCGCTCGATGCTCAGCAGCTCGGCGCGGAGCGGTTTTTCGGCGCGACTGTGCCTGCGGTTCTTGAACCGGCGATGGGGAGAGATGCGCGCCTCAGGCATGACCAACTATGC
>DATIOP010000133.1:0-2791 GCA_035472975.1 Gemmatimonadales bacterium | reverse complement strand
CCTCTACACCGCGATCATCGCGGGATTCCTCATTTCCGCATTGGGCGGCTCGCGGGTGCAGATCGGGGGACCGACCGGCGCCTTCGTGGTGATCGTTTACGGCATCGTCCAGCAGCACGGGCTCGAGGGACTCTGGGTCGCAACCTTGATGGCTGGCGTGATCCTCGTCGTCATGGGACTCGCCCGGCTCGGCGGAGCAATCAAGTTCATCCCATTCCCTGTCACACTCGGGTTCACCTCCGGCATTGCCCTTATCATCTTCTCCGGCCAGGTGAAGGACCTGCTGGGGCTTCAGATGGGTCCCGTTCCAGCAGATTTCCTGGGTAAGTGGCACGCGTACGCCACTCAGGCGACAGCGGTGAACTGGACCGCGGTGGGCGTGTCCCTGGCGTCGCTCGCGGTCATTGGACTCTGGCCCAGAGTCAGTCATCGCATCCCGGCTCCGTTCGTGGCCTTGATCGCAATGACGGCGCTGGTGCGGATACTCCATCTCCCGGTGGAAACGATCGGCGATCGGTTCGGGGAGATTCACGCGTCCCTGCCGCGGCCCAGCTTTCCCTCGGTTTCGTGGGAGATGGCGAGCGGATTGGTCGGACCCGCTTTCACCATTGCGCTGCTGGCCGGTATCGAGTCGCTCCTCTCCGCGGTCGTCGCCGACGGGATGATCGGCTCCCGGCACCGCTCCAACATCGAGCTGGTGGCACAGGGCGTCGCCAACATCGTCTCGCCTTTGTTCGGCGGCATTCCGGCCACCGGCGCCATCGCACGGACCGCGACCAACGTGAAGAACGGCGGTCGCACGCCCGTCGCAGGAATGGTCCACGCGCTGACCCTGCTGCTCATCACCCTCTTCTTCGGCCGCTGGGCCGGTCTCATTCCGATGGCCGTGCTGGCTGCCATCCTCGTCGTAGTCAGCTACCACATGAGCGAGCTGCCCCGATTCCTCGGTGAGCTTCGGGCTCCCCGGAGCGACCTCGCGGTGATGCTCACCACGTTCTTCCTGACGGTGCTGGTGGACCTGACGGTGGCGGTCGAGGTAGGCATGGTACTGGCCGCTTTCCTCTTCATGAAGCGGATGGCCGAGGTAACCAACGTGAAGTTGGTGAACCAGGACCTGACCGACGCGCGAGAGGAAGACGAGGAGCTCGATCTCAATGCCACGAGCCGGCGAGACATCCCGAAGGGGGTGGACATCTACGAAATCGACGGACCGTTCTTTTTCGGCGCCGCGGAGTCGTTCAAGGACACGGTGGTGACGGTGGCCAGGAGGCCCAAAGTCCTGATCATCCGGATGCGGCGGGTGCCGATCATCGATTCCACCGGCCTGGCCGCGCTGCGCGACGTCGTGTTGCGGAGTCGACGAGAGGGAATCCTCGTCGTGCTCTCAGACGTTCATTCCCAGCCGGTTATCGCGCTCACCAACTCGGCGTTCTATGAAGAGCTTGGTGAAGCCAACGTCTGCGGGAACCTGGATGACGCCCTGAACCGGGCCCGGCTCTACCTGGGACTTTCAACCACCGAACGGCCGGCCTTTGCCGAGCCCACCGTCGCCCGGGAAACCCCGCATGGAGAGCGGAGACGCCGCCCGCGCGGACTCGCGGACTCCTGAACCACGCTTCACATTATCCTGCGATCTGCTTCATGAATCTCCCGACATACTGGGACGTTCCCCTCCCTTCCCTTTCCGTCGAGGCCTTATGTCTGAGATGCCTCCAGGTCTACCCGAGCACCCGATCGGGACCTTCGCCTTCGTAGGCGCCTACGCAGTGCTGTTCGTCATCGGATGGTTCGCGATCTACATCTACATCTACCTGGCCCGCCAGCCGGTGATGCCATGAAGGTTGACCTCTACGAACGGATCTGGATGTGGGGTGTCGGCGTGATGCTCACACTGTTCTTCACGACGACTGCGATCTCCGCCGTCGGCCACCATTTCCAGCCGCCCAGCCATGTGGAGACGATCGATCCCCAGGCGGCGATGAAGGATCCGCGATTCACCCCGCAGGGTGTCCGTCTGGACAGCGAGGGCAGGGTACACGCCGACATCATCGCCCTGATGTTCACCTGGCTACCGCCGGAGTTTTCCGTCCCAGCCGAGACGCCGGTGACCTTTCATCTCACGTCGATCGACGTGACCCACGGCTTTGAGATTGTCCGCACCAACGGGCAATCCATGGTGATTCCCGGATACATCAGCCAATTCACGACCCAGTTCGACCAGCCCGGCGAGTACCTGATCGCCTGCAACGAATACTGCGGCATCGGGCACCAGGGCATGATGGCCAAGATGCAAGTGGTGCCCAAGGCGGAGTGGAAGGCACCACAGGTAGCAGTGCAGCCGGAGAGCGAGGTGTCCCATGACCACTAACCAAGAGGGCAGAAAGCTGATCCTGGCCCACATCTGGGTGGCGGTCCTCGCCTTTGGCGTGGCAGCCGCAATGGCCATGATGCAGGCGATCAGCCGGGCCAACCTCGAACTGCCGTTCCGGACTGCGCGGATGTACTACATGTCGGTGACCGCGCATGGCGTGCTGATGGCGCTGGTGTTCACCACCTTCTTCATCATGGCCCTCGGGTACGTCATTGCCCGACAGGAGATCGGCGTGGTCAAATGGCCCAGGTTGGCCTGGACCTGCTACTTCGTGAGCCTGGCTGGAGTGGTGATGGCGCTGGCTACGGTCTTCACCTTCAAGTCGAGCGTCCTCTACACCTTCTACCCGCCGCTCCAGGCTCATCCGCTCTTCTACATCGGCCTCACGCTGCTCGTGGTGGGCTCCTGGGGATGGGTCGC
>DATIOP010000132.1:0-1744 GCA_035472975.1 Gemmatimonadales bacterium | reverse complement strand
TCGCCGGACGGACATCTGTCGCAAGGACTAATGACCCTCGACCATTGACCTCTGTGCTCGCTTGGCAGAACCGAAATGCGTTAGCAAGCCGACCAAAGACGAAGGGCCGCCCAACGGGACGGCCCTTTTGTCATCTTATCTCACCCTCCCTGACCGCCTTGCTCGCCCCGATTCACGACCTGTCCATTGCCTCGTCCTGTCGCTTCAGCTCCGACAAGGCACCGCGAATCCGGTCCGCCATCCGGCGTTCCTCTCGCAATGTCGTGAGCAGCGATTCGGCCTGCTTCGCTTCCAGCGACAGAGAGTTGGCCTGCTCGAGGAAGTAGTCCACCTGCGACTTCTGAGACAGCAGTATCTCCAGCGCTCCGCGCAGATCGGTCATGAGGGTGTCGGCGTGAGCCAGGCGCTCTTCGGCCCGGTCCAGCTGGCGACGCCGGTCAACCAAAGTCTTCATGACGCCGTCGCTATCGTCGAGCTTGGCGAGAATCTCATCCAGCGCGATCCGGGTAGTCGCGATCTGAGGCTGCGCTTCCGCCACGGCACGCGCATCCTCCTGCACCAGTTCGATCTTCTCGTAGAGTGCCCGGATCTCCGACTGGAGGGCCGTGACGGTCAATTGGCGCGACGCAGCCTGCTCCATCGCGTGCGCCAGCTGCTGCTCTACTCCGCGCCACTCCGCGAGGCGAGCCTCGAATCCAGCGATCTTTTCCGGCACGATCTGCAGGGCGCTGGTGCGAGTCTCCAACTCGCGGGAGAGGGCACTGAGTGCGGCGAGGCGCTCATCGGCCTGTCCCAGTGACTGATCGATCTCCCGCGCCCGCTCGCCCAAGGTGGCCGCGGCGGCGGCGGCGTCCTGCCGCAAGGAGGTGGCACGGTCCAGGTGGTCGGTCGCTTTGCGGAGGGCGTTCTGTCGCTGATCCATGTCGCGGGACAGCTCGCGCATCCGCTCGGATAGCTCCCCCAGGTCCTTTACCTCTCCCTCGAGCTCACCGACCGATTCCTTCATCCCGCCAACCCGCTGTTCCACTTCCCGCAGGTCGGCGCTGAGGCTCAGAAGCTGGCTCCCGGCGCGGCCCACCTCATCCAGCCGCGGGATGATGGTGCCCAGATGATTCTCGGCGGTGTCCAGCCGCTCGGTCAGGCCGCGAGCCCGCTCCTCCATCGCGGCACTCAATCCGGCCGCTTCGCCGAGCCGTCGCTGGACGTCCTCGACCAGGCCGCGGCGGGATTCGATGGCGTTCATGCTCGAGGTGAGCTGCTCCACCTCCTGGCGGAAGGTGTCCACCGTCGAACGCATCTTGTCGAGCCCGGCCACCTCGTTACGCAATCCCCCGACGCTGCGTTCGGTGTCGCTGAGCCAGCTTCGGGTGTTGTCGAGCCTGCCTCTCGTCTCGGTCAGCTCCTCGCGAGCCTCGCGCAGCTGCTCCAGCGCCTCGCGGATCGCTTCCTGGGTAGCACTCATCGAGCCGAGGTCTTTCATGGCCCGGTCCAGCGCGGGTCGCGCTTCCTCGACGCGGCAGGTGCGCTCCGTCAGACCGTTGATGGCCGCCTCGAGGGTGACAAGATCGTTCAGGCCGGCGTTGACCCTGGTCCCCAGCTCCGAGAGACGGGTAAGCTCAGTACCCAACTGGCTCACCTGCGCGGCTTGCCACCGGTCGATGGCCGTCCGCTGGCGCAAGAATGTACCCGGCTACAACAAGGAGGAACGCCATGCCAACGGGGAGCAATCTCATCCTGGGCCGTG
>DATIOP010000131.1:0-5585 GCA_035472975.1 Gemmatimonadales bacterium | reverse complement strand
GCAGGTGATTTCTCCTTCGTCCCGCTGTTCCGTCTCACTTCTTACTTCTCACTTCTCACGCTTTCTTGTTTCTACTCCTCACCCATAAACGGATACTTGTATTCCTTGGGCGGGTTGAAGTTCTCCTTGATGCTCCTCGGGGAAACCCAGCGCACCAGATTGAGAACCGAGCCCGCCTTGTCGTTGGTCCCGCTGGCCCGAGCCCCGCCGAAGGGCTGCTGGCCGACGACGGCACCGGTCGGCTTGTCGTTGATGTAGTAGTTGCCGGCCGCGTGACGCAGGGCGTGATCCGCCTCGACCAGCGCGCGCCGGTCCTGCGCGAAGACGGCGCCGGTCAGGCTGTACGGGCTGGTCTGGTCCACCAGAGTCAGAGTCTCCGTCCAGCGATTCTCTGGATAGACATGCAGGCTCAGGACCGGGCCGAAGATCTCCTCGCACATCGTGCGGTACTTGGGATCTTCCGCCTGCAAAAGGGTCGGCTCGATGAAGTACCCCGTCTCGCCCTTGCAGCCGCCTCCCGCCAGGATCTTCACCCCCGAATCCTTCCTTGCCTTCTCGATGTATTCCCGGATTCGGTCGAACGCCTTCTGATCGATCACCGCACCCATGAAGTTGCGGAAGTCGGCTACGTCACCCATGCGAATATCTGCGATGAGCGCCAGCAGCCGCTCCTTCACCTGGGGCCACAGGTTGGACGGCACATAGGCGCGGGAAGCGGCACTGCACTTCTGGCCTTGATACTCGTATGCGCCGCGAAGCAGACCGACGCAAAGCGCGTCGACATCGGCACTGGGGTGGGCCAGGACGAAATCCTTGCCGCCGGTTTCTCCCACGATTCTGGGATAGGAAGCGTATTGCGGCAGGTGCTCGGAGATGGTCTTCCACAATGACTGGAAGACCTCGGTCGAACCGGTGAAATGGATTCCCGCGAAGGCACGGTCCGCGAGTAGGTGGTCGCTGATTTCGCGGGCGGGTCCGGGCACCAGATTGATGACTCCCGGCGGCAGACCGGCTTCTTCCAGGACCTTCAGGATGTAGTAGTTGCTGAGCGAGGCCGAGGCGGCTGGCTTCCAGACCACCACGTTGCCCATGATGGCCGGCGAGGTCGGGAGGTTACCGCCGATCGCCGTGAAGTTGAAAGGCGTGATGGCGTAGACGAACCCCTCGAGCGGCCGGTGATCCATCCGGTTCCAGGTCAGAGGCGATGAGTGGGGCTGTTCCTTGTACACCTGCTCTGCGAAGTGGACGTTGAACCGCCAGAAATCAATCAACTCACAGGCGGAATCGATCTCCGCCTGGTAGGCCGTCTTGCTTTGGCCGATCATCGTCGCCGCGTTCACGATGGGCCGCCATGGCCCCGCCAACAGATCCGCGGCCTTGAGGAACACGGCCGCGCGATCCTCGAAGCTCCAGTTGGACCACTCACGCCACGCCTTTTGCGCCGCGCTGATGGCGCTCTTCACCTCGGCCGCACCGGCCTGATGCACCTTGGCCAGCACCCGTTTGTGCCCATGCGGACTCACACAGTCGATGGTGCGGCCGGTGCGAACTTCCTGACCGCCGATCACGATCGGGATTTCGACGGTCTCGCCCGACATCTTCGCCAGGGCGGCCTTGAGCTGCGCGCGTTCCGCCGAGCCGGGCGCGTAGCTCAACACCGGCTCGTTGATTGGACGGGGGATATTGATGGCACCACTCATGGATACGAAACCTGAGACTGGAGGGCGAGGAGATTAGCCCCTCGCCCCCGTATGCGGCAAGAGCGCTAGAATCGAGCCTGGAGCTGAGCCAGACCGAGCCCCTTTCGTGTGCCCGGATCGCCGATTTCCCGGGAGACGTACTCCAGGGTGAGCTTTACCGCCGTTCCATGGAGAAAGAGATTGACGGCAGCGGTCCAGGCCTTGTTACGCCGCTGCGGATCGATCGCGTCCTTCGAGAAGTCCTCGTACTTCCCCACCAGCTGGACCACCGGCACCACCTTCACGGCTCCCAGCGCGTACCAGCCGTGGTCGTCGTCGCCACCCAGGCTGTCGCGGGACTGCGCGACGTATTCCCCACGCAGAGTCACCACCGGCCCCTCGTAGTTCGCGTCGAATCCGTAGCGGGTGCTGTCTCCGAAATACCGGGCTACGTTGGCCCCCAGCGCGATCGCCGGAATCGGTCGCACCACCAACCTCGTGACTCCGAGAACAGTCGAGTCGGTATTGCCCGTCACGTTCTGACCTTCCCCGTTGAACACACCTGCGGACAGCGTAGCCGCCTTGAGAAAGACATACTCACCCATCAGCCCCAGGTCCCGTTTGGGGGCGAGTGAATCCACCACAGTTGAGCGGTCCGCAGTCTCCAGATCGGCGAGCGAGGTGACAAACTCACGGGTGAACGGGGTCTTGAACTGGCCGGCCTGGACTCCGAGATCACGGTGCTGCCAGCGGATGAACGCGTCCTGCAGCGAGACGCTCGCCTTGCCGGTTCCCACATTGCCGGTCCGGAACTCACCCTGAATCCGCCAGGTGAAGTCCGAAGCAATCGGTCCCCCCGCCGAAAGGCGGGCCCGGTTGATGGACGTAGTCACCCCCACTTCATCCTGGTAGACCATGCGGGCCTGGATATACCCCGACAGCTTCACTCCAGCGGCCGCTGGAGCGCTCTGGGCGTGGGCGGCGTGAACGGCAAAGATGGCTGCGCAGACGAACGCGCAGGTGCGAACCAGCGATGGCATGCTGTCCCTCCAGGTTTGTTGGTGCGGCGAGTGACTACGAGTAGGTGCTGACGGCGGTCGCCTTGAAGCTGGCATAGACCTGGGTTCCAACGGCCAGGCCCAATCGATCCACTGCTGCCTGGGTTACTTCGGCCACGAGGGGAGGGCGGGTTCCCAGAACGACGCGAACCCGTTCCCCGAAGGGCGGCTCCGGGACCATCTCTACCACCGGGCCGCGAAAGACATTCTGTGCGCTGCCGGCCGTGGGTGCCGCGACGTAGAGCGTGATCTCGCGAGGACTGACCGCAACGAAGGGGCTCGCGCCGACTTCGGTCCCCGAGACCAGGACCGGACCCTGAGCGGTTTCGATGCGACTCAACCCACCGGGCTGAGGCATACTGCTCCGTCCCTGGAACAGGTTCACGCCGGTAAACGCCGCGACGTAAGGCGAGCGCGGCTGGCGCAGCAATCGATCCGGGGTGCCTGATTGCACGATGCGCCCGCCATCGAGTACCGCGATACGTTGACCGAAGACCACCGCTTCGAGGGGATTATGGGTGACGAAAATCGTGGTGCATGACAGCGACGCGAGCATCGCACGGAGGTCACCACGGACCCGGGCCCTTGTCTGGACGTCGAGCGCCGCGAGCGGCTCATCGAGCAGCAGGAGCCGGGGCCTGAGTACCATGGCGCGCGCCAGGGCGACCCGTTGCTGCTGACCACCCGACAGTCCCAACATGCGGCGGCCGGCGAGGTCGGCCACACCAAACTGCTCCAGCGCCTTCTGGCAGCGTTCAAGGATTTCCTGTTTCGGAACCCGGCGAGCCCTCAGACCGAAGGCCACGTTTTCGAACACGTCCAAGTGGGGCAACAGCGCATAGTCCTGCGGAAGCCACCCGATCTCTCGTTCCTGCGGTGGGAGGTTGATCTTCCGCGCCGAATCGAACCAGGCGTGTCCCTGCATGACGATCCGGCCCGAAGTCGGTCGGGTCAGCCCAGCCAGGAGGCGGAGGACCGTGGACTTCCCTGAGCCGCTCTCTCCCACCAGGACAAGAGTCTCGCCCGGAGGGACCTCGAGCTCGAGATCCAGCGCGAAGGCCCCGTGCCGGATGGCGAGTTGTGCGTGTAACAAGTCGATCCTTCAGCGAACCCGGGACTGACCGTAGCGCAGCGCGAGCAGCAGCCCGAACGAGAGCAGGATCAGGAGTACCGAGAGGGTGATCGCCGCCTCGAGGTCATTTTGCATTTCCACATAGACCGCGAGCGGCATGGTCTGGGTGACGCCGGGCAGATTGCCTGCGAAGGTGATCGTCGCGCCGAATTCCCCCAACGCGCGGGCGCAGGCCATCGCGGTACCCGCCAGGACCGAAGGGAGACTCAGCGGCAACATCACCCGAAAAAACGAGTAGAACTCGCCGGCGCCGAGCGTCGCGGCGACTTCGCGATACCGGTGCTCCACCGTCGTAAACCCCGCGCGTACCGGTCCGAGGAAAAAAGGCGCCGCCATGAAGGCCTGCGCCACGACCACGGCGGCAGTGGTAAACGGCAGCGACACTCCCCACACACCGAGCGACTTTCCGAGCAATCCCGCTCGGCCGAAAGTGAGCAACAGAATGAGCCCTGCCACAGTGGGCGGCATGACCATCGGAAGGTCGAACAGGACCTCGACGATTCGTTTTCCGGGAAATTGACGGCTGGCCAGGAGATAGGCCGCCGGGAGCCCAAGAAGCAGAACGAGAGCGGTGGCGAGCAGGCTGGTCTCGAGACTCAGCAGCAGCGCCTGACGGATCTCCGGCCGGCCCAGACGAGTCAGTAGTTCACCGGCGGGAGTGCGGAGCAGGAGCGAGACGACAGGGAGTACGAGAAGGAAACCCAGTCCACCGACTGCAAGCCCCACCAGAGCCCGGACGGCAATGGTGCGGAGCAGCTTCATTGAGAGGGCTGGGCCGCGGGCTGCACCGCCATGAAACCCGCCTTTTTCAGCGACTCCTGCCCCGCCGCCGATTGCACCAGCTCGACAAACGCCTTGGCGAGTTCAGGGGAGGCCGCTCCGCGGACTACCGCGATCGGATAGGACGCGATGACATTGGCCGGTTCGGGAATCTCGAGTGTGGTCACTTGCGAAGCGACTGATCCGGTAGCATCAGACCGGTAGACCACACCCGCGTCAGCCTCGCCAAGCTGCACCTTCGCAACGACCCCCTTCACGTTCTCCTCGTAGCTCGCAACGTTCGCCAGCACCTGCTGGCCGTATTTGGATCCGAATCCAGGCTGGGATGAGAGCTTGGCGAGCATCTCCCGGGTGTAGTGTCCCACCGGAACTGCCTCGGCGGCGATCACCAGCTTTACACCGGAGCGGGACAGGTCCTGCAACCGTTTGATGCCGGCAGGGTTTGCCACTGGTACGATCACGACCAGCTCGTTCCGGGTGAAAAGGGCCGGGTCGCCTTCGACCAACCCGCTGTCTTTCGCAGCCTGCATCCATCGCTCGTCTGCGGAGGCGAATACGTCGGCCTTGGCGCCTTGTTGCAGCTGGAGGACCAGCTGCTGGGAGCCGGTAAAGTTGAACCGGACAGTGGTGCCAGGGTGGGCGGCTTCGAAGCTCTTGCCGAGGCGGGAGAACGGTTCGGTGAGCGAGGCGGCTGCGAACACTGTGAGGGTCGAGGCCTGCTGTGCTACAACGCTCGAAGTGGAACCGGAGAACAACGAGAGAGCAGAGAGGGCAGAAAGGGCGGTGAGAACGGACGAGGCCTGTTTCATTTCCCGATCATGACCTCGGTGGACTTGATCACCGCGAACACCTCGTCGCCGACCGCGAGCGCCATGCGCTCGGCCGATGAGCGCGTGATCACCGACACCAGGTCCTGGCTGCCGACGCGCAGCAGCA
>DATIOP010000130.1:0-6533 GCA_035472975.1 Gemmatimonadales bacterium | reverse complement strand
TTGCGCCGCGCCTTCGGGTCGTCGCCGGCCTTGGCGAGCGCACGGGAATTCTCGATCACGTGGTCGGGGGCCTGCACCCAGACGTGACCATCGGGATCGAATCCGGGACGTCCCGCCCGACCCGCCAACTGATGGAACTCGCGGACGGTGAACATACGCACGCGCGATCCGTCGAACTTGGTGAGGGCAGTCATCAGCACCGTGCGGATGGGGATGTTCACGCCGACGCCGAGCGTGTCGGTGCCCGAGATGATCTTGAGCAGCCCCTGCTGGGAGAGCTGCTCGACGAGCAGGCGGTACTTCGGCAGCAGGCCCGCGTGATGGACGCCGATGCCGAAGGAGATGAAGCGCTTGCACTCCTTGCCGTACGGCGAGTCGAAGCGGAAGCCGCCCACGGCGTCGCGGATCTTCTCCCGCTCCTCGCGGGTGGAGATCTGCATGCTGGTGAGCGACTGGGCCAGCTCCGCGCACTCGCGCTGGGTGAAGTTGACGATGTAGATGGGCGCCTTGCCGGCCTTGACCAGGCCCTCGATCGTCTCGTGAAGGGGAGTCTCCCGGTACTCGAAGTCGAGGGGAACGGGCCGCTGCTCGGAGCTGACGAGAGCCGCCTCGAAGCCGGTGCGCTCGACGATGTGCTCCTGGATCGAAGAGACGTCACCCAGCGTGGCGGACATCAGAAGGAAGCGGGTGTGGGGCAAGGTGATGAGGGGGATCTGCCAGGCGACACCGCGCTCGGGGTCCGAGTAGTAGTGGAACTCGTCCATGACCACGTAGGGGGCGTCCATCCGCTCGCCCTCGCGCAGGGCGCGGTTCGCGACGATCTCGGCCGTACAGCAGATGATGGGAGCGTCCGGATTGATCGAGGCGTCGCCGGTCATCATGCCGACGTTCTCGGGGCCGAAGTCGTCGCAGAGGGAGAAGAACTTCTCGGAGGCCAGGGCCTTGATGGGGCTGGTATAGAAGGACGTCCGTCCCTCGCAAAGGGCCTTGAAGTGAAGGCCGAGGGCGACCAGCGACTTGCCGGAGCCCGTGGGCGTGTTCAAGATCACGTGCTTGCCGGCCATGATCTCCAGCAGCGCTTCCTCCTGAGCCGGATACAGCTCGAACCCCGCCTCCGCCGCCCAGTCGACGAACAGGTCGAGGATCTTGTCGGCGTCGCGGGTGCCGTCCGGGGGAACCCGCTCGAAGAGCGACGGGCGCGAGCGGGACAGCTCGGCCTGGATTGGGGCGGCGGTGACAGAGAGGTCGGTCATGGCGGGTTGATTGTGGCATGGGCGCCAGGCTCTAAGGGCCTCTCAGGAGGATCTGGATTAGGGGGCCAGAGTCCGCGACGACGATCACGACCCAAGCTCGCGAGCCAACTCACCCTCGTCGTAGTCAAAGGGGGAGATCTGGTGTTTCCCCATCAGCAGAAGGAATTGAGCGATCGGAAGGCCCGCCAGCTCTGCGGCCTTCCCGAAGCCGAGCCGCCGCGATCGTACCTCTTCAAGAAACCACAGAAGCCGCATCTCGTTGGCGACCTCCTTTGGCTTCCAGGTGCGATGCCGAAAGGCTTCTTCGGGAAGCTCGACTTCAACCCTGCGAGGTTTCGCTGATCCCTTGGCCATGGGTCCAAGTATAGACCCGGAGAGGACTCTCCCAGAAAGGTGCCCAGAAAGGTGCCAGGCGATTCGGAGCGGGTCCGCACCAGTTTGACACGGCAGGTTCTCCCGCGCATACTCTGGTATGAAGCTGGTAGGAGAAGCCATTATGCCCCATGTCGTGAAAGTTGCAATCAGCCTACCCCCGACGGTTCTCGACTCGGTAGAGAAAGAAAGGCGTAAGAGGGGAGAGAGCCGCAGCGAGTTCTTCCGGCAAGCCGTTCAGGCCTTCCTGCGTGACTTGCAGAAGCGCAAGGACGTAGAGCGTTATGTTCAAGGCTATCTCGAGCACCCGGAGCGCGCCGAAGAAGTAGACGCGATCCGCTCGGCCAGCTATGCGGCTCTGGCCGAGGAGCCCTGGGATTGAAGCGCTGTGAGATCTGGTGGGCAGATCTCCCGGCACCGGCCGGTCGGCGTCCGGTTGTCCTGCTTTCGCGCGACGAAGCCTATAGCATCCGCGCCCAAGTGACAGTGGCGCCTGTAACAACCAGCCGCCGCGGTATCCCTGTTGAGGTCGATCTCGGTCCTGAGGACGGCCTTCCCAAGAAGTGCGTTGCCAATCTCGACTCGATTGTCACAATACCGAAATCGCACCTCGAACAGTGTATCGCTCTCCTGCGTCCGGGGAAGGTCAAACAGATCGAAGCGGCGCTTCGCTTCGCTTTGGGCATGAGCGAGTGATCCCCCTTCGACCCGTCAAGCCGTACGTCGTCGCCGCAGAAGGAGCAGGGCGGTGCCGGCGAGGGCTATGGCGAGGACGCTGAGACCGAGACCGGAGAGCGTTGGGGTTTCGGCGAGGAAGGCGGCTTGGGCGATCACCACGGTCGGGTCCCCCGGGGCTGGAGTCGCCGGATCGTCGGTGACGGCGCCCGTGTCGTTGGTGCCGTCGCCATTGAGGTCGAAGCTGACCACCCCCTGGTTGGTGATTGGCTGGCCCGCACTGCCAAAGTTCACCATGGCGACGATGGTCAAGGTCACCGTGCCGCCCGATGGAATCGTGCCGTTCCAGGTCACTCCAGCACTGTTGGGATCGAACGTCGCGGTCCCCGCGGGTCCGGGATTGCCGACCGCGCTGGCACTGACAAAAGTCAGGAAGGGGGACAGGAAATCGCTGAACTCGGGACTGTTCGGATCGTCCGGCTGGGCGCCGCAGCCGGAGTTCGTGATGACGACCGTGTAGGAAATGTTCTGGAATTCCCTGGGCGTCCCGGACACGCCCTTGGTGGCCGAGAGGAGGGGCGTGCGGTTGAAAGTGAAAGAAGTCGGGTCATTGGCGGCGGCGGTACCGGGGTCGTCCGTCAGTGCGGTCGATTCATTGGTGCCGTTGACGTCGGCGTCGTAGAAGATCGTTCCCTGGTTGGAGATGACGGCGGGACAATCGCCGGCAGTCGCGGTGATGTTGGCGGTGATGGTGATCGTAATCGAGCCGCCGGCAGGGATCTGACCGTTCCAGTTGACGGTATTGCCGCTGGTGGAGGCGGTACCGAAATTGGCGCTGGCGCCTACCAGGGTGAGCTCGGAAGGCAAGACATCGGTGAACTCGGGGCCGGGATTGTCCCCTTGCAGGCCGGTGCCGCCGTTGGTGAGAACCACGGTGTAGAACACCGCGCTACCGACGTAGAAGACGCCGCTCACGGTCTTGGTTCCGGTCACGTTGACGGTCAACCCGCCCCCGGCTGCCGGCCCGGCCGCCAGGATCGACGCGGTCACCAGGAGCCCAAAGGCTCTGAACGCGGAGCGCCGCTTGACCTGGACCGGAGACGAGTCACTCTGAGCCATCGGCTGATCCCCCTCATGGTTGGGCCGGCAAGCCATGGGCATCGGGCTAGAAAAACTGGATTTGAAGGCTTGACCGTAGGCGATCCCCCGCCGCAAGTCAAGTCGCGGTTGGGAATGCGATTCAGCGGCCGGTGAGCGGATCGTGGCGAGCGAAATAGACCTCTCCGACACCGGGGGAGGCGGATGGACCGTCCTCTCCCGGCTCGCCGGGAGGATTCCTAGCTAGATGACCATCGGGCAGTGGCCTTTGTACGGCGTCACGCAGCCCAGGCAAATGTCAGGGTCCTCCGCGGGCGGGTTGCCACAGAGGAAGCAGCAGATCTGGCCTGACTCGCATGGAGGGTTGTAGCCGCAGTTGGTCAGGAACGTTGGAGCAGGCACCAGGTCACTCGGAGCCTGGGCCTGTCCGCCCTTCAAGGTCGCCAGGAACCGCGCCGTGTCGGGCGACGGGGCTACGGAATTCGTAGCCGGCTCGGCCACCGGCGCCGTCTGGGCCAGGAGCTGCGCGAACGGAAGGAGGGCGAGGAGGGCCAGAAGGACGAGAATGGGCTTCTTCATCTTCATCTCCTTGTTGACGGACCGGCAGGAGACCGACCCGCCGCCAAAGAAACAGGTGTCTCGAAGGTTGGAAAGGAAGCCCGGGACTCAAGACGCCAGGCTCGGCGTCGCGAATCGGCAGGCACCTCTTGCAGAGGCTCGGTCTGGGGTGGGGGGGCGGAGAGGGAGAGATCGTCATGACGGGGTTGACTTGTGGCACGGGCGGGGGTGCGTGCGAGAACAGATAGCATTGACGCGTGGAGACACCACAGAGCTTCGCTGAGATCCTGGAAGCCGCATGATTGCGAGCCACACCCCTTGAGAAACAACAAGATTGCACCCAGAACGAAACAAGGGTAGCTTGTCGCCCTGAGCGACCTCTGGCTACACGGAGCTTACGGGCACACTCCGGGGTACTGGCGGCCGTGGCTCGCAAGGAGAATAAAAATGACTACCGCTCATAGGCACCATCCGCGGCAAGCGAGCAGTCTGCCAGCGGTGCCAGTAAATATGTTGCGATGGCCGAATCGTGAACTCAGACCGATCAGGATCATGCTTGCGGTCCTTCTCGTGTCAGCCTCACCCGCGCTGGGAGGGAAAGATGCCCAAGGCAGCGCCAACCGCCCACCGGGCCGGTGCTCAGGCACGGTCTGCGCAACTCCCGACGCTTGCCACAGCCCTGGCACGTGTGACGCGAGGACCGGCCAGTGTGTTTATGCTCCCAAGCCTGACGGCACGGTGTGCGACGACGGCGACGCTTGCACGCTCGCTGACACCTGCGAGTCCGGTATCTGCAAAGGCTCCGCGACACCCTCGGCGGTCCTCGACGGCGACAGCGAAGTTCCCTTTGGCGGCGACCCCGATGGCTCAGGAGTCATCGCGCTCAAGCTCAACGCCGCGAGCGGAACGGTCTGCTACGAATTCAGCTGGAGCCACATCGCAGAGCCCACCGCGGCGCGCATTCTGGGTGGCGATCCCGCGCATCCGGCTGCGGAGCAGGTGCTGCTTTTCACCCGTGGCGCAAGCCATAGCGGATGCGTTAGCGCTGCTCCCCAGCTGATCGCGAAAATCCGCGCCAACCCGGTAGGCTACTACGTTCAGATCGAGAACACCGAAATCCCTGGTGGTGCGTTGCGCGGCAAGCTGGCCCGCACGAAGCCCTGCCCGGCCACGGACGACTGCCATCTGACGAGCTTCTGCAATAGCGCGGGCGGAGCCTGTGTGGCGCGCGAGGCCGTGAATGGCACACCGTGCGATGACGGCGACCGTGCCAAGGCCGGCAACACTTGCCGGGAGGGTGTCTGCAAGGCGCCGCCGCAGCAGACGGCGACTTTGCGGAGCGGGCAACAGAGCTCGTCGTCCGTCGCCGACCTCGAGAACTCGTTCCTGTTGCCGAACAAGGGCGATCTTTATACGTTGGCCGTCTTTGCCTACTGCACGAACGGCAACCCATACTGTAACAATTTCTCACCAACCTCGACGCTGCCAGGAGCGAACACCTGGTTCGATGCCGGACCATCGCCGGTCTTGCACGGAATCGTCACCAACTACTACGCTCAGGCTTCTTTCGATCAGTTCATGGTGTACGGCGATTATTGGCCGAACGTCGTTTCCATTCCGTGTACGGGGAGCGCGTGGGTCGACGCGCAGACCGTCACCAACGCGATCAACAACGGCCCTTGGGCGACGGCCAACAACCTCCCCAAAGCGCTCTTCGACCAGTGGACACCCACGTCTGTGGGGGACCCCAAGACGCACGCCCCCAACGGCAAGCTCGACGCGGTGGCGGTCATCTGGAATAATCATCGCGATTTTGCTTATCAACCTTCAAATCAACCAGATGCATGCTGTTCCGGTTGCGGTTATGGCCTCCAGCAGATGGGGGGCGGCGCCGACGCGACGGCCTCGTTCAACGAGGGGCCCGGCGGCTATGGTTTCTTCCTCGCGGAGTTCTTCCATGGTCTCTTCGGGGGCAACAATTTTCACAATGGTGGCGGCGCTGGGCAGCACACCTTCCTCGTTACCCCGCACACGCACAGCGCGTGCGGACAGGCCTTCGCCACTTCCAAGGTCGCCAATGCCTGGGATCGCTTGGTAATGGGATGGAAGCTCCCCTCGCGGTCGAGCCCGATTATGGCGGGAGATTCGAGCTGCTCGTTCGACGTACCGTCAGATATCGACATCACGACGCTGCCCGGTGGTGGTACCTTCTGCCTGCGCGACTACAACCTGACTGGCGACGCGCTTCGCATCAAGCTCCCCCACCTCGATTGGCACCAGCCGAAGACCGGCCAGAACCAGGACGCCAAGAACCAGTACCTCATCTTGGAAAACCACCGGCTCGAGGAGTCTCTGCTCCCGCCGCGCTACACGATCAACGCGGACATCCTCGGCAGCCCTGCCAATCCCGCGACGCCGGGCTACGTCGCGTGCATGGATCCGAGCAAGCCAGGGCTCTATCCGTACATTCAGGTCGGCAAGGACATCAAGGTCGGTTCGACCAGCGACCTCTACTTCGCTCCGGCCAGCCAGCCGAATGGCCTCGGAAGCTGGACGTTCCCGCTGGATGCCGCGGGA
>DATIOP010000129.1:0-29419 GCA_035472975.1 Gemmatimonadales bacterium | reverse complement strand
GGACCCTTCGAGCGGCCGGTCTTTCTCGCGCCAAGACACTCTACTTGCGTGAGCTGGCCCGCTTCTCCGCGGCGGGCGGCCTGGACGGGATCCAATCACTGCCCGATGCCGAGGTGGTGGAACGCCTGACTTCGGTCAAGGGAATCGGCACCTGGACCGCGGAAATGTTTCTGATCTTCTCGTTGCACCGCCCGGATGTCTGGCCCGTCGGCGACGGTGGCATCCAGCGGGCGGCTCTCAACCTCTACCGGATTCGAAGCCCACGCTCTCTCCAAAAGCTCGGCGAGCGTTTTCGACCGGTTCGCACTCACGCCGCCTGGTACCTCTGGAGATCACTGGATGAGGCGTGAGGCCGGGTTCGCCGGCCTTGGCGTCTTCTTTACTCTGCTCGGATTCGTCCTCGAGCCAGCCTCGGCACAGGGCCTTCCCGAATACCATCCCAACAACCCGGTCGTTGAGTCCCGTTCGGGGATCTACTTCCAGCCCTTTGTAGAGCCACGAGCCGGGTGGCGCCTCGCGGTCGGGCTCGACTATGCGAGCATGACCGAGCTCGCCTTCGGCTTCTCCACTGATACTTCGTTTCTGCTCGATGCCGAGAGCTACCGGTTCAGCCTGGGCATTGCCAAGGATCTCGGGCCCTATGATTTCCTTCTGGCCGATGTGTCAGTCGGTGGGGTTTTTGCGGGCGGACTGGATGGATTCTTGAATTGGTATCACGATCTCTTCGGAATCAGTTTTCCGGAGCGGGAAGGGAGACCCGAGAACGAGTTCGATTTTCACTACCGCTATCCTGACGGAACTCGGGTCGAATACTCCAGCTCGAACTTCCACCTGAACGACCTCCGAATCGGGGCCGGTCACCGCTTTAGCCCCAAAGTCCAGTCCGTCCTCTCGGTGACTCTCCCAACATCGACGGCGGCGGACGGATATGGCCGCGGCGTCGTCTCGGCGAGCCTCCTTACCACAGTTCGCGCGCAGATTACACCTCGGCTTACCTATGAGGGCGAGCTTGGATTGGGCTACACTCCCCGCCATGGTCCGCTGAAGCAGATTCAGAATCAGAGCTTTATCGCCCTTACCTCCGGACTGCGCTACCGGTTCTGGGGAAAGCAGTCACTCTACGCCAACCTTTACTGGGCTTCTCCCCAGTACGACAACGTCGCCGAGGCCACCGCCCTTGAGCGGCAGGAACTCGACTTGGATTTCGGCTGGATCTACCGCACGTCGGGTGGGCGGGATTGGAGGATCGGATTGACCGAAGATCTCTACCCCAGCGGACCGGGGATCGATCTCATTATGAGGGTAGGGACGAGCTGGTGACAGAAACGCGTGAGAGGTGAGAAGTGAGAAGTGAGAAGTGAGAAGGTGGCTCCGGTATGACGAAGCCCTCCGACTGCAACCGGAGGGCTTCGGCTTCACCGCCTTCTCACTTCTTACTTCTCACTTCTTACGCTGTTCTCCTCGCCAAACAGGAACTTCTCCATATTGGAGAACAGGAACTCTTTCGCCTTGGGGTCGCGAACGTTCAGTCCGTAGTGGTTGATCAGTTGCTGCTGGGTCTTGAGCCACTCCTGCCAACAGATATTGCAGATCTGCTCGTAAACCCGGAGCCCGATGTCATTCTGGAAGGGACGGAAGGCAAGCTGGTCGCGTTCCTGCCCACAGCGAGTGCAGAGTACGTTCGGCATGCGAGAAAGATAACCAGGTCCCTAATACCGACGGCTCACGATCACTCCTCCCTCTCCCTGCTTCAGCGTCTTAACCGCCGAGCGGGTCCCAAATCCCGCGCCGAGGCCGAAGACAACAGCGGTGGTGCCGCTGACCAGAGGGAGCAACGCAACCGGCCACATCGAGAGCGCCGCCAGCATTCCGGCGATCCACGGGGCGAGCGGGGAATAGATCGCATCCACGAACCGGAGCCGGCGCCGCACAAAGTTCCGCGCGACGAAGTACCCGGCGATTCCAGCGACGACAATCAGCAGTCCGGCAATCATTCGATACATGGTTCGACTCGTTATCTGGGGCTCGTTCCACTACGGAACGGGCCCCGGGGAAGATTCACCACCGCGCGACCGCGCTCCCCCAGGTGAACCCGGAGCCAAAGGCGGTCATGACAAGGACGTCTCCGGGGGCCAGGCGGCCGGCCCTGACGCACTCGTCCAGCCCGATGGGGATCGTGGCAGCCGTTGTGTTGCCATAGCGCATGATGTTGTTGTAGACCTGGTCCTCCCGGAGTCCCAGTGCCTTCTGTACGGCTTCGGAAATCCGGAGATTCGCCTGGTGCGGGATCAGCAGGGAGACGTCGTTTGTGCCGAGTCCGGCCTTGCCGAGCACCGTGCGGACTGACTCCGGCATCCGGGTGACGGCATGGCGAAAAACCTCCTTACCGTCCATCTGGAGAAAGTACCTCCCCGCCTCCAGGTGCTCGACCGACACCCGCGGGTGATATCTCGAACCCGGGCCGTCTACCCAGAGCACCTCGGCAAAGTTGCCATCCGCCCGGAGATCGAACGCGAGGAAACCTTGCTCGGGTCGCTCAGCAGGCTCCAGGATCGCGGCCCCGGCGCCATCCGCAAAAATCACCGCGGTATTGCGTCCTCGGGTACTGACGTCCATGCCGGTGGATTGAATCTCCGCTCCTACCACGAGAACCCGCTGGTATTCTCCCGCGCGAATCCAAGCGTCGCCCACCGAGAGTCCGTATACGAAACCGCTGCACTGAACCCGAATATCGAGTGCCGGGATCGTTGGGATTCCCAGCAAGCGCTGCAGGAAGACTCCGCCTCCCGGGATGAAGTGGTCCGGAGTGGAGGTAGCGTAGACGATCGCTTCAATGTCCTTCGCAGTCCGGCCCGCCATATCCAGAGCCTTCAGCGTCGCCTCATGGGCCAGGGCGAAGCCGGTCTCGCCCTCGCTGGCCCAGCGCCGCTCCTGGATTCCGGTCCGGACTCGAATCCATTCGTCCGAAGTGTCCATCAGGTGAGCGAGGTCGTCGTTGCGGACCACGCGGTCGGGAACGGCGAACCCGGTGCCGGTAATGCGTGAGCGAGGCATGGCTCCTCGTGGTGCTGGCCAGTTGTCCGTGGGAAGTCGTATCTTCGCGGAACCGGAACCCTCCCGCAAGAGAGAACTGTCATGACCGACGCGAGCGATCGCCGACTCGGAATGGACCGGAACATCAGCCGCCGGGACTTTCTCGATGGGCTGGCGATTGCCACGGGGATGGCGCTCTTGCCGTTCGGTTGTGCTCGAGGAGGAGAAGACACTTACGCTCCCGAGCAGGCGCCTGACTACTACCCACCAGCACTGACCGGACTCCGCGGAAGTCACCCTGGTTCATACGAAGTCGCGCATCAACTCCGAGACGGAACCCTCGAGCCCACCATCGGTCGGACCCGGGACACCGGGGAACGTTACGACCTGGTTGTTGTCGGCGCCGGGATCAGTGGACTCGCCGCGGCATACTTCTATCGCAAGGCTCGGCCCGACGCCCGCATCCTGTTGCTCGACAACCACGACGACCTGGGCGGCCACGCGAAGCGGAACGAGTTCACCGTGGGAGACAGCCTTCTCATCTCCTATGGGGGAACCGAGTCCATCGAGAGTCCGGCGCAATACAGCACCGTGGCCCGCGGGCTCCTGTCGGACCTGGGCATCGACCTGCAGCGCTTCTATACCGCCTTCGATCGAGGGCGATATCAGAAGCTCGGGATGACCAGAGGCATCTTCTTCGACCGGGAGACGTTCGGCGTTGATCGCATGGTGCAGGGCAGCGTATCTGATATCTCCCGGAAGACTCTCGACCGCGCACCTCTCACCGAGGCGATCAAGCGCGACATCCTTCGGGTCAACGGGAACCGGACCAATCACTTCCCCGGACTTACTTCATCCGAGAAAAAGGCTCGGCTCGCCCGAATGAGCTATCGGGACTTCCTGCTCAATGTCGTAAAAGTGGTGCCAGGGGTAATTCCTCTCTTTCAGGCCATGACCCACGATCTTTATGGTGTAGGAATCGACGCGATCCCTGCGCTCGATTGCTGGGGGTTGGAGATGCCGGGCTTCGAGGGCCTGAAACTGGGTTCCGATGAACCGAGGCCGGGCATCGGGCGGACACCGCTTCTCGAAATGAACGAGGAAGAGCCATACATCTTTCACTTCCCCGATGGCAACGCGTCAGTCGCACGCCTTCTCGCCCGCCGCCTGATTCCCCAGGCGCTTCCCGGTGATTCGATGGACGACGTGGTTACTGCCCGGCTCGCGTACGGCAAGCTCGATCAGCCCTCGAACCCGACCCGCATCAGGCTAAACAGTACAGTGATCAGGGTGAGACATCTGGGCGATCCCGCTTCCGCCCGTGAGGTCGATGTGTCGTATGTTCGGGGCGGGAAGGCAAGGTCGGTGCGAGCCGGAGCCTGTGTCCTCGCCTGCTGGAACATGGTGATACCCTATCTCTGCCCCGAGTTGTCCGACTCACAGAAGCAGGCGCTCGCATACGGCGCCAAGGTGCCGCTGGTGTATACCAACGTCGCGCTCAACAACTGGCGAGCACTTCAGAAGGCTGGTGTCTCCCATGTCTACGCCCCGGGCAGCTACTGGGTAAACACTTTTCTCGATTTCCCGGTTGATCTGGGTGCCTATCAGGCGCCGCGAACTCCGGATGACCCGGCGGTTGTAAAAATGGTGCGAACTCCCTGCAAACCCGGCTCACCCTCGCGAGTTCAGCATCGAGCAGGCCATCAAGAGCTGCTTCAGACGCCGTTCGAGACCTTCGAGCGCGCCGTGAGAGACCAGTTGGGCCGGATGTTTGGCCCCACTGGCTTCGATCCGGCCAGAGACATTACCGCCATCACGGTCAATCGCTGGCCGCACGGCTACACTTACGAATACAACTCGCTGTGGGACGGGCCGTGGACCGAGGGAGAGGAGCCGTGCGTCGTGGGACGCCGGCAATTTGGCCGCATCACGATCGCCAACGCCGATGCCGGCGCCTTCGCCTACACCAATTCGGCCATTGATCAGGCCTGGCGCGCGGTGGAAGGATTACTTGGAGGTGCTGTCTGATGAGCCTCGACGAACAGGATGAATTTCTTGAGGAGGAGCCTGCCGATCAGGACGCGGAGGTCATATGCCCCCACTGCGGCGAACAGGTCGTGATCGGACTGGATCCGGGTGGGGGTGCTGAACAACAGTATGTCGAAGACTGCGAGGTGTGTTGCAGGCCCTGGCTGGTGACGGTGCGCTACGGGGAGGATGGACGGGTCAGCGTGGAGCTGGAGCCGGGATAAGCCTGGCTACCAGCGGAACTGATACGCCAGCTTCACGAAGAATCCGTCGCTCGCTCGGCTCATCTCCGAAAAGTTGAATGCGGAGGTGTCGTCGAGGGAGCTGCCATAACCGAGGAAAGCGACGGTTCCCGGCGAGGGCTCCAAGGATGCCAGGAAGTCCACGCGCAACCCGTTCGCTTCCTGGAAAGGCTGCGCTTGGCCGCTGATCACGAGTGGATCCCCGTTATTCGCGTCCTCCAGCGGGGCGCGGCGCTGGGCGACGTACTCGCCGACGGCACGGAAAAACAAGGCACGGACAGGCTGATACTCGACTTTGAGGCGGGGAATGATGGTCCGGGCGAATTCTGAATCATTCCGGCGGCGAGTAATCAGGGAGTAGGGGTTGGACCCCGAGATTCTGATCGAGCCGGTCGGCCGGAGGTCGAGACTGCCGGTGACCCGGGTCTCATTCCCATCCGCTCCTTCCGCAAAAATTGGCACCTGGCTTCGTCTGATCGTGAGCGTGGCATTCAGCTTTTGCCAGGTCGGCGTACTCACGCTGGTCTGCAAGGCCCAGTTGTCCACGCCGGTTGGAGCATCGTAGGGGACGAGAGTCCCTCCATGGTCCACTTCGTACGCGTTGTATGCTCCAGGTTCGAAATTGGTGAACCCAACTTCGCCACGGTTGTCCCAGCTCCAGCCACCCCGAAGCGTGAAGTCGGCATCGGCCTGCCAGAGGCCCTCGAGGGCACCACTCTGCAGAAAGTCGCCGTAGACCCAGGTGTAGAACGGTCCCCCGAAGAAGTTTGCCGTCTCGAGGAACGCCCCCTTTGAGCCATAGATCGAGAACCGGTTGAATGCGTGGGCTTGAACGACGTCGTTGCGGGGGACGAAGCCCGCCTGGGACTCGAAGTCAGGCCCAATACCCGTGACCTTGTAATTGAATCCCCAGGACCTCCCGGTACGGTCGAACTCGGCCTCCAGGATCGGGCTGGAACGGGTGTCCCCAGTGGCACTGTCCCGAGTCCAGGAGCCCCCGGCCTGGCCGGCCACGAAATACAGCTTCCCGAACACGATTCGCGCGTCTCCGGCGACCACCCGGTTGTAGGTCCCGCTGGCATCCTTCGAGGTTCCGGTGACGCCGACCGTCGAGTTGGCGCCGACGTCCCGCCGGACTCGCGCGATGTTAAACCAGGAGTTGGGTGAGCCCGCTTCGTCCACCGCAGTGAGCAGAGCGATGTTGTTCGCCCCGATCTTCGAAGTGACCTTGCCGCCGGCAATCGGGTCTACAATTTGTCTTGTGTAGACCAGCTGGTTGTTGGTGGAGAACAGCTCGATCCCTTCGAGGAAGAAGGGGCGCTTCTCCGGGAAGAACAGCGCGAAGCGCTCGTTGACAGTCACCAGACTCACGTCCGATTCGATCTGGCTGAAATCGGGATTGTAAGTAGCGTCCACCGACAGGTTGCTGGTGAGTCCCAGGCGAAGATTCGCCCCGAAGCTCGGATCGAGATTCGCCCGGTCGTATCCCGTGGGTGTCGGTGCGCCGTTTGCCGACGCAGTCACCACCGGCTGGAACTCCGTGGTGATTCCGCTCTGCAGGTCGTGCAGGCCGTCGAGAAGCCCGGACTGCACCAGGAAACTCGCGTTGGCCCGCCTGGTATCGGTCCAGGTGTCTTCGTAGCCGGTGCGCTGGATCTTCCGGACCACGTTGATCCCCCAGCGTTGGGCACCGTTGCCAGGGTAACGCAGGCTCTTGAAGGGAATCCTGACCTCTACCACATAGCCGGAATCGGTCAGGCGGCCCTTCGATTCCCAGATGTAGTCCGGGTTCTTGTCGGTAGTACCACCCACCAGGCTTCCCGCCGCAAAGCCGCCCTCCGTTCTGACTCCATCTTCTTGTGAGCCCAGCGGGTTCACCGTGAAGAAGAAGGCCCGCCGGCGGTCATCGAATGTGTCGAGGTAAATGGTGACTCGATCGTCGGCGTCGAGGTTGTCCCGGTCGGCCACCGTGGCTCTGATGGCTCCGGGTTGGCTCTCGTAGGCGATGATGCCGAAGTGAATCGCGTTGGGGGCGTACCACACCAGCACGACCGTTTTTTCCTCGGCGGGCCGGGAGTCGACTGGCTGGTATTGATGGAAATCCGTGAGCCTGGCGGCTTGCGACCAAACCGGCTCGTTCAGCTCCCCGTCGATGGTGACGGTAGCTTCGAGGCGGGGCGCCGTGGCAAAAAAGGCGGGGCCCGCCGAATCCGGCGGCGGGCCCTGAAGGGCAACGAGGAGGGCTAGAAGCATTTAGCTAGAAATGTACGTAGGCCCCCGCTGTCGTCTACTCGTATCGCAATGCAACAATCGGGTCGAGCTTCGCCGCGCGCCGCGCTGGCCAGATGCCGAAGATCAGCCCGATCGCCGCGCTGAACCCGAAGGCCATGATGATGCTCTGTGGGGAGATCAGGGTGTTCCACCCGTTGCTCTTGGCCAGCAGGTTTGTCACCCATACGCCGAGCAGGATTCCGAGGATTCCGCCAGCGAGGCAGAGAACCAGCGCCTCGACCAGGAACTGGAACAGAATATTCCATTGCGTCGCACCCAGCGCCTTCCGCACACCGATTTCACGGGTCCGCTCGGTGACGGACACCAGCATGATGTTCATGATACCGATCCCGCCGACGACGAGGCTCACCGCCGCGATGCTGGCGAGCAGGGTCGTGAAGATCTCGGAAGCGGACTGTTGGGTAGCGAGGAACTGCTTCGCATCGCGGATCTGGAAATCGTTCTCGCCGCCCGGACGGATCTTATGCTCACGCCGGAGGACCCGCTCGATATCAACCATCCCCTGCTCAACCGGGACTCCATCTGCAATCTGAACCCCGACCGACCGCAGGCGGTCGGTACCGAAGACCCGGTAGCGCGCGGTCTCCAAAGGGATCCAGATCTGTTCGTCAGGATTCTGCCATGACCCTGTGGCACCCTTGGATGCCATGATCCCGATGATTTCGAAGGCGATCCCCCGGATAAGGATCGTCTGGTGGAGCAAGCCGACGGGATTGGCCTCCAGCAGTTCCGGTATGTCGGCTCCGAGTATCGCATACCGCTCACGGGCGGCGTCCTCCCCGCTGGTGAACATCCTCCCCTGCGCAAGCGTATAGTTGCGGACATCAGGGAAGTTGGCCGTCGTACCGGTGACGTTGGTGTTGATGTTCTTGTTGATGTACTTCACCTGCTGCTGCGAAACGATTTCGGGTACCACGGCCTTGATGAACTGGCCGTCCCGCTCCAGCGCATCGGCGTCGTCAATGGTGAGACTGACCCGGTTGGTCGAGGCGACCCCACCGCTGAACGACATGCCGGGATACACGCTCAGGACATTGGCTCCCAGCGAGGCAATCTGATCCTCCACCGCCTTCTGGGCTCCGGTGCCAAGTGCCACCATCGTTATGACCGCCGCCACGCCGATGATGATGCCGAGCGCCGTAAGAATAGAGCGCAGGGCATTGGCCTTGATGGATTGCAGTGCGACCGAGACCGTCTCTCCGATCAGCATGCGTCAGGGCCTTGTTGTGGTCGTCGGGGCCTTGGAAGTGCCCTGTTGCGGCGACTGCATTCCCGGCAATCCGCTGCCTGTCACCCGGGTCACTCGTTCCTTGAACTCCTGCTGGGACTGAACCAGGCTCGCGCTGGGGAGTACCAGAACCGAGTCTTCAGGATTCAAGCCGGAGACCACCTCGGTGTAGTCCAGGTCCGTGAGGCCAGTTTTGACATTGAGCGGCACGATGGTTCCACCCCGACGAGCGAACACGATGTAGCGTCCCCCGAACCGGGTGTCCGGCTGGTTCCGGCTTCCACCGCTCTGACTGCCGCCCATCCCGGCGAACACCCGCCGAAGCAGTGCCCGCTCATCCGCAGTTGGTTCCTGCCCGCTCATTCGCTTCTGGAAAATGGCCTTGACCTGCTCCTCGGTGACACCGGCAGGCAGCACGACGCTGCGTCCATCCGGCAGGGTCAGGGTGTTGGCACCCTTGGGATTGGTCCCGCCGCCACCCTGGCTCGCGGTGGTCTGCGGTTGTTCGCCGCCACTTGCGCTCCCCTTGGCAAGCTGGGCCTGCACGTCGGCCATCGAGAGGCCGAGTACCTGGGCAGCAGACCCTACGTCGCGCTGAGTGCGGAGCGCCGCGTTGGGAATCGCGAGCACGCTGTCTCGACGGCCGACATGAATTTCCACCTCGGTATTCATTCCGGGCCGCAGCAGACCTTCTCTATTGTCGATTCGCACCAGCACCGGGAACATGGTGACGTTCTGTACGATCGTCGCCTGCGGCTCGATTTTGAGCACCGTCCCATCGAACTGATGATTGGGGTAGGCGTCAACCGTAATTGAGGCCCGGAGACCAGACTGGACTTTTCCGATGTCGGTCTCGTCCACCAGAGTCTTCACCTGGACCAGGTTGAGATCGGCCATCTTGAGCAGCACCGTCCCCCCGCCCACGTCCTTCGTAGGCGACGAGATCACCTGACCTCGCTCCACGTCCTTCTCGATGACCGTGCCGGTGATTGGGGCCCGAACGTCGGTGTCCTCGAGCTGGATCTTCGAGTTTTCGACCTGTACCTGGGCGGTCACCACCTCCGCCTTCGCATTGGCGTAGTCCAGCATCGCCTGATCGTGCTCGGTTTCGGTCAGGGCCTGGGAGCTGAACAGCTCGTCGGCCCGGTGCTTCTGCGCTGTGGCATTGCCCAGCTTGGCTTTGGCCACCTCGAGGTTGGCTTCCGCCTGTGCCAGGTCGTTCCGCGGCTGGCGAGGATCGATCGTTACCATGAGCTGGCCGCGCTTCACCTTTGCTCCGGTCTCCACCAGCATCTCCAGGATCTCACCCGAGGCCTTTGACTTGACCTCGACGGTGGTGTCGGGCTGGATGGCCCCATTGGCTCGGGCGGAGACCACGATGTCACGGCGCTCCACCGGAACGGCCAGATAAGCCGGTGGCGGCGGCGGCGGTTCCTTGCAAGCCGCTGCCAGCACCATGAAAGTCAGAAGGGTCTTGCGCATCAGCATGGAGTCCCAGGTGTCAGCAGTCATTCGGCTTTAGCCTTGGTCGCGAAGTCCTGTTCCACCATCCCATCCTTCAGATGCACCTGTCGCCGCGCGTGTGCCGCGATGTCGTGCTCATGGGTTACGAGCACGATGGTCTGGTTCTGCTGATGCAGCTGGTTGAACAACGACATGATTTCGACGCTGGTGGTCGAATCCAGATTGCCGGTCGGCTCATCGGCCAGGATGATGCTGGGCTGGTTTACCAACGCCCGTGCGATCGCCACCCGCTGCCGTTGACCGCCCGACAGCTCATTGGGACGGTGCTCCATCCGATCGGCCAATCCGACCTGCGTAAGGGCTTCCACGGCTCGTGCCTTCCGTTCTTTACCTGGTACGCCGGCGTAGACCAGTGGCAGCTCCACGTTATGCAGCGCGGTTGCCCGCGGAAGCAGGTTGAAGGTCTGGAACACGAACCCAATCTCCTTGTTCCGGATCCGGGCCAGTTCATTGTCTTCCAGCTCCGACACCCGGTGGCCGTTCAGCCAGTATTCGCCCTGGGTCGGAGTGTCCAGGCAACCGATCATGTTCATCAAGGTGGACTTGCCCGAGCCTGACGGACCCATGATCGCGACGAATTCGTTGCGGCGGATCGTGATATCGACTCCCCGCAGGGCCCGCACGATCTCACCGCCCATGTCGTATTCCCGCTGCAGGTTGCGGGTGACAATAATGGCGTCCCGGGGGACGTCGCTGGGCAGAACCGCCATCCGTTCGTCGGTCGAATTCAGGGCAGAGGTCATAGGTCCCGTCCGATGAGTGCTTCAATCTGTGCCTTCGCACGGAGATAGTCGAACCGGGCGGCAACCGCATCCACCTCGGCTTGGGTGAGCGCTTCCTGCGAGTTGAGCAGGTCGAGAATCGTGGCAGCACCCACGCGGTAGCGCTGCTCCACGACCCGAAGATCCTCCTGCGCCGCCGCGACGCTGGTCTGGGCGATATCAATCTTGAGCCTGGCGGCATCCAACAGGGCAAATTGTGCCGTCAGAACGGAAGACACCTGGCGGCGGGTATCGCTCGCTGTGGCCTCCGCCTGATCCAACGTGCTCGACCGGATGGTGATCGATTCCTCCCGGTTGAATCCGTTGAACAGATTCCAGTTCAGGCCCACGCCCAGTTGCCGCTGGTTGAACAGCTGCCAATTCCGGTTCTCCGTCCCCGACCAGCCGGTCGAGGCCCCGAGAGTGAGAGTCGGCCAGTAGGTCGACTTGGTGGAAGCGAGGTTCGCGTCGGCCGCGCGCGCGCTTGCCTCGGCGGCCTGAACCCTGGGCGACTCCGCGAGCGCCTCCTTCAGGAGCGCGAGGGTATCAAGCTGGCTTTCGACCTGGTAGAAGGCGCTGTCGTCGGCTGCCATCACCCGGCCTTCGGCGCCGATCAGCCGTGCCAGTTCGGCCTGGGCGGCCGCTACGTCGGCCAGCGCGCTCACTAACGCGAGCTGCGTGCTGCCCAGTGTCACCACCGATCGGAGCGAGTCGGAACGGGTGGCGCTCCCGGCGTGGAGCTTCGCGATTGCCAGCTTGAGCTGTTCCTCCGCCCGCAGGACGCTTGCCTCACGCACCCGCACCAGCTGCTGGGCCGCCAGGGCGGTGAAGAACTGCTGGGTCGCGGCGAGGCTCGCCTGGTAGTTCGCATCGATCAGTCCGGCCTCCGCCGCATCGCGGGCTGCGTGCGCCGCCCGTGAATCCGCGCCTCGACGGAAGCCCGTGAAAAGGTCCCAGCTCGCATTGAGGCCGAAATTGAGATTCTGGGATGACGTGTTACCGCCCACCAGCTCGCCGGTACTCGAATTGACTCGAGGTGGACCTTCCTGATAAGTCGTGCCTCCGAACGAAGAGGCACTGAGACTTGGCAGCCAGGCGCCCTTAGCGCTCCGAACCTGGGCGTCCGCGTTGTGTACCGCGCCCAGCGCACCGACCACGGTAGGCTGGACAGCCTGGGCCATTTTCCTGGCTTCCGGGAGCGTCACGATAGGCAGTTGCGCCGCCACGACCGAAACCGTGGTCATCAGCGCTGCCGCGACGAAGCCGGATTCCAGGACCGCTCGGAGAAGACGGGTCATTTGCATCACTGGTGGGGAGCGGGAGCGTTCATCTCGCGCCGCTCCTGGTCCAATCGGGCCGTTAGGTCCGCGTACTTCCTCTGTTGTTCCGGAGTAAGCTGAGTGCGGATCTCTGAACGGATTTGTGAGCGCATGGTTTCATACCGCGGGGCAACTTCCTGCCAGATCGCGTCCATGTCTCCCCGATGGCGATCAAGGATGGCCCGAACGCTATCGCGCTGGGCGCTGTTCAGGTCCAGATTCTCGCCCAGCAGCCGAAGGTAACCTTCCATTCTGTCCCGGGGCTTACCCTCCCATGAGCTCCGGTGGGAAACTCCGGCAGTCACGGCTCCGCCGACGGCAGCGCCGAGAACGAAGGTGGCGAGAAGAAGTATGCCCGCCTTCCAGGTGCTGCGAATCATCGGACGATGTTTCTCATGGTTCGGGGATCAAGGCTGAAAGAATAAGTTCGCTGTCGGCCGCCGTGCTCAGCTCGAGCAGCGGCTCGCCCACCGGATCGTTTTGCCGGGGAAACGCGAGCCACGCCCCGAGGGCTGCCGTGATGATCGCCGCTGCCGCGATTCCGGGTCGGGCCCAGCGAGCGAGAACTTCCAAGCTGTCCAGCGCGAAGCGCTGCGGGAGCCCCACCATGACTCGCTGAACGAACTGATCCGGAGCCAGGCCCTCCAGATGGGTCCGGAGCAGGCCGCCCAGTTCGGGATCCGGCGCGTGCTCGGAAAGGTTGAGTTTCTGGGTCACAAATCACCTCGAGGCTCAAGTCCCAATCGTGCGCGCAAGGCTCGCCGCGCATGAAAGACATCCGATCGTACGGTCCCCTCCGGGATTCCCAGCATTTGAGCGATCTCTCCGTGGGAAAATCCTTCCGCATCGAAGAGCACAACGGCGAGCCGTTGTCGTTCCGGCAAACCCTGCAGGGCCCGGTCGATCCGTTCACCCAGCTCTCCCTGCTCGACCAGAGCCACCGGTGATGCTTCGCCACCGGGCAGGTGCGGGCTCACCGGATCGGTTTCCCTGATCTGTCTGCGGCGACGAAGGTCGTGGGCCGCGTTGACCACGATACGCAGGATCCAGGGACCGAATTGCCGTGCCGGATCGTACCGGTTGATGCTCCGCCACGCCGAGAAAAACCCATCTTGTGCGGCGTCGTCGGCGTCTTCGGGGTGGTGAAGGACAGCCCGCGCCACTCGTCGTGCTGCCGGTCCGTAGCGCCGAACCAGCTCACCGAACGCCTCACGGTCGCCCTTCTGGGCGGCCACGGCCAGGGCGGCGTCGGTTATCTCAGGACTACGCAGCGGACGACTCCGATGTTGAATTCCGCACCCCGGGGGTCCCGGTTACTTGATTGATGAAGCATCGAGTAAGGGCCGGCTGGATGGGAAACTCCTTGCCGGGCAAGGGGATCGGTGTCGGAGTATCCGGGATTGGGGCGGGAATGACAAGCTGCGAAAACGCTCGGCATACGAGGAAGATGCTTGAGCTGGCGGGAAGGCGACTGCGGGTCCTGACCGTTCAGACGCCTAATCCTTGCGACGCTTCCAAGCCTCGAGGCCCGCCGCGAGGCCAACCCAGACACAAAGCCCGCCGACGAAGTAGGCCATTGCACGAGGCAGTCCAAAGAACAACAGTGCCGTTACCACGAGGCCGAGGCTGAGTGGGCCCAGAAAGGATCGCCACGCTCCACTGATCACGGTACGAGCGGCGATCGCAGTGCGTCCACGAAGGTTTCGTCTGGCCCTATGGGGGACCAACCGTCGTTCTCCGGTTGTCTGACGGGTCAGGCGGGACGGTGCCAGCCGGCCCAATCGTGCCGAACCGGGAAGCTGGCGCCGTTCGACCTCGACACTAGAGGCTAGATCCTTCCGGAACTGCCCCTCCATGGTAGCGGCAAGCTCCGAATCATTGATGATGACATCCAGCTCGTAATTACCCAGCAGGCTCGACGCATTGAGATTGCTTGAACCCACGCGGCACCAGGTCCCGTCCACCACCGCCGTCTTGGCGTGCAGCATGGGCCCCTCCCACTCGGCAATCCGGATCCCTGCTCGCAGGAGGTCGCGGTAACCAATCCGAGTCAGGTTGCGCACAAAGGGCACGTCGCTGGTGCCCGGCACCAGCAGCCTGATGTCGGCGCCCTCTCGCGCGGCCTCGACCAGGACGGTGAACAGTCGAGGGGGCGGCACCAGATAGGCGTCGGTTATCCATAGCCGGCTGCCGCATCCAGCGGCGAGATATTCCAGGACTCGGTAGGCTCGTTCGCGCCCTGGCTCGCCCGCCACAACCCGGACCCGGGCATCCCCGAACTCCGGGACCTCCGCTGAGCGCTGATCATCGGGAATCGACGGCCCCATGGTCAACCAGACTCGCGCGAAGGACGCGTCGATCATCGAGGCCGCCGGGCCTGCGATCTCGACCGCCGTATCGCGCCACGGGAGGAGTCCCTTCTCCGGATCTCCTGTCCACTCGTCGCCGATACACAGGCCACCCACGATCGCGCGCTGGCCGTCGACCACCACCATCTTCCGATGGTTCCGCGAGACGTTGTGCAGCAGGCGAATCAGATTCGGTGGATTGAAGCAGCGAATTTCTACGCCGGCCTCGCGCAACTGCTTCCAGTAGCGTCGCGGCGTTCCGATCGACCCGAGCCAATCGTAAATCAGCCGCACCGCGATGCCCTCTCGGGCCCGCGCGGAGAGCGCCGCGGCAAATTGTTGGCCGATATTATCGGCCCGAATGATGTAGTTCTCGAAATGAATCCAGTGCTGCGCCTCGGCGATGAGCCGCAGCATCGCCGGGTAGACCTCGGTACCGTCCTGCAGGAGTGTGACCCGGTTTCCCGGGATTGGCGGGCCACCGGACGATCGATCGAATGCCCGCTCGACCGGACGCCGGCCCAATCCGGGTTCGGACCGCAGAGCGGGTTCGCTCACGCTTTGAGTCCCAGTGAACCCTCCACCGGACGCAACGCCTCCAGCACGAACTGAATGTGCTCGTCCAGCGGCACGCCGAGCTCGGCTGCTCCCTGAGTCACATCATCCCGGTTCACTCCCCGGGCGAAGGCCTTGTCCTTGAGCTTCTTCTTCACGCTCGAGACCTCCAGGTCCGCGAGGCTCTTCGACGGGCGCACCAGCGCGCAAGCCACCAGGAATCCGCAGAGCTCGTCCACGGCGAACAGGGCCCGCGCCATTGGTGTATCACGCGGGACGCCGGTGTAGTTGGCGTGGGAGAGAATGGCGCGCTGCAGGGGTTCGGGGAATCCCTGCGCCGCCAGAATCCGCACCCCCTCGCCGGGATGCTCCTCGCGCGCCGAGTGAGCAGCGTTGGGGAATCGCTCGTAATCGAAGTCGTGCAGCAGCCCCACCAGTCCCCACTCGTCCGGGTCCCCTCCGTATTTGGTGGCCATGGCCCGCATCGCCGCTTCGACCGCATACATGTGTTTGCGGAGCGGTTCGGAGGCGGTGTACTCCTGCACTAAAGCGAGGGCTCGATCCCGGGTCCAGTTCATGTTCCGGTGAGGGTTAAAGGAACCGAAAAGTAGTCTGGCCGAGGCCATCGGGTTCCCAATAACGAACGACCCTCCGGCGGAGTCCGCCAGAGGGTCGGTGGTGCTTGTGACGGGAACGACTATCAACCTGCGATCACGGCGCCGGGCAGGCGATCGTACCACTACATACCGGCACCGGGAGGCTGGTGCCGTACTTCGCGTTGGTGATGGCAGCGATCGAGTCGGCGAAGACGCGCTGAGCTACCGAGCTCGGGTGAATGCCGTCGAGGGAGAACAGCGGACCAAACCCCACCGAACCACCGGTTGGCACCTGGGTCAGGTCTGGGAATTGGGGAACCGCCGTACCCACGAGGTTCTTGAGCGCCGCATCGATGTCGAAAAATCCCCAGCCTTCGGTCTGCGCCACCTGCTGAATGTGCTGGTTATATGCGGCGACGGCCTGCGCCATCCCCTGCAATTCGGCAGGCAGAATTGTCTCGTTGTCTACCGAGCAATCGATGGTCGAGGGAACGCCCTGAAGAGCCGCGCCCAGCTTGGGCACTGACTTGGTCCAGGGGACGAGGGTTTGCACGCCTCCGGGGGGTGCACAAGTTGCGGCCACCGAGAACGTCGGGATCGCTGCCAACGTGGGATCCTGCGGTGGGAGGGGTGCTGGGCACCCCCCATTCTTGAGACAGTACCAGATCGCGCCCAGTGACGCGAACGGGATGGCGGTGACGTCGGGAACTCCAATGAGGACCACGTTAGCCCCTGTGGCACGGAGCGAGTCAACCAGCGAGTCGTATTGAGCGACGAAAAGCGCCGCTGGCGTCACCTGCGACGGGTCGCCTGGGTTGGTTGCGTCGATCAGAGCTCCAAGTACGTCGTTGGAACCGGCCCATACCGTCACGAAGGTGGGCTTCAGCTGCATCATCAGCTCCACCTCGGTCCTTCCACCCAGCATGATGGTCTTGAGCGGGTCGAACTGCGAGGGTGATCCGCTGAAGTTGTTCAACAGCGTGATCACCTGGTTGCCCGGCACCGCCAGGTTGTTCAGCAGCTCGAACTGGATCGGCTTGAGGGCGCAGGTGCTGGCCGTGCCGGCTCCGACTCGCGTCAGGAGTACGTTATTGGTGAGCGGCGGCGGGCACCCCGGCATGTTGAGCGAGGGGTAGGTGAAGCTGGTTCCCATCGCGGCCGCGAGCAGGGCGGGGTAGGCCCGCCTCTGGGTGCTGTCGTTGATCCCGGCGGATTGGAACCCGGCGGTAATGCTGTTGCCGAGCGCCGCATACCGGGTGAACATCGGATCGAGAACGTTAGGAGAGTTCAGGGTGTCGTCGCTCTTGCACCCGGCCATTATCGGCAGGGCCAGGAGCAGCGAGGCGGCTATGTGATGCAGTCTCATGGCTCGGCTCCCGGGTTAGAAGGCGTAGGAAAGGGACGCCCCGAACAGATGGGCATAGAACTCGTAGAGCCCGTTGTTCGGTGTGCCGGCTGGCGTGCTGCGGCCTTCGCGGTCGGCCTGATCGATGTACTGGTAAGCCAGGTCGAGATGGAAATTCTTGGCAAACGCGGTGCCGAACCCGGCGGTAAACTCCGAACGTGAGGCCTCAGGAAGGTTCGGTGTCACGGTCTCGTCCGGCGCGGCCGCGTTGTGACTGAGATAGCCGATCCGGATGTTCGAGGAGGTTCCCAGCCGATAGTCGGCACCGAACCGGAAGGTGTCAGTCGACTGGAAATTCTGCGGCAGCGACTGGTCGGGCGCGATCTCGAAGTCGAACGGCAGGGACTGGAACACCTCCCAGTTCTGCCGGTTGTAATCGAAGAGCAGAAGGAGCGTGGGTGTCGCCTGGTATGCCAGGCCAACCGACCATTGTTCCGGGAGGCGTACGGCAGTACTCACACCCTGTTTCACCAGCGATCCGCCCGGCTGGAACTGCGGGGCCAGGACCGCATCCAGCGGGGTGCCTTCGGGCAGTCCCAGCGGGTTGGCGTTGGGCAGCGCGATACCGGTATTGATCTGGCTGAACTCCGCGTTCCCGCCATTGATCTCGACCTTCTGCCGCGACAAATACCGGACCCCGAACGACAGCTTGTCGGTGGCCTGAAGAATCACCCCGGCATGGTAACCGACTCCCGTCGCGCTTCCGTCCAGCTTGGTGTTCGCGATGTCCGTTCCGGAAAGAAAGCCGATGTTACCAAAAGTCGTGCCGGGAGGAGCGCCCGCACTCGCGGGCAGGCCGACTTCGGCAAGGTCGACGTGCTGACGAAGCTCGACCGAGAAGAAATTGAAGTCGAAGCCGAATCCCACCTTCACATACTCGCCGAGCTTGGCCGCCACAGTGGGCTGGACGTAGATCGCGGCGATGCGGCTCTTGTAGCCTAGAAACCGTGCCTGGGACGTGGGGGCCCACTCGGTGGTCAGGCCGTATGGCGCGAAGAGTCCTACTCCTGCTGCGATGTTATCCGTGATGCCATAGCCGACGTACGCCGCGGGAACCAGGTAGTTGTTGTCTTTGAGATCATCCTTGAATCCGGTCGCCGCATTGGTGAAGCTGCCGCGTGCCGAGATCAGCGTCGCATTGGCTGTCACGACCCCGTCGCCCTTCTTGAGACTCGCGAGTCCCGCGGGGTTGAACGCCATCGCGGAGCCGTCCGGGCAGGGCATGGCGGCCCCGGTACCCGCGCGACCCATGGCGCAGGTCGAGTGCTCGTTCACGCTGAACCCTTGAGCCACCAGTGGACGTGGTCCGGCAAGCGCAGCGACCAAGCCTCCGGCAGCGAGCCAAACGTGCGACCGTCGCATAGAGATACCTCGAAGAGGGGACGGGACTTTGGTGCCGAGGGAATTGAGCGATGATTTAGTGAGTCTATCGAATGGGTAAAGGCTTGTCAAAACGAAATCCGAGGGGACTGCGGGTGATTCCTCATGAACCTCCCGTCTGCAATTGGGATACGGTCAGCGGGACGCGGTAGGCCTCCCCCGCGTCCATGCTGATCTCGAAGGCGTATCCCCCAGGGTGGGGCAGCGGAATATCGAAGACCAGCACTGCGCCAGCTTCCACATCCGTCACGCCCGCCGGTGGCTCACCAAACTGCACCGTTCCCTGGCCATCGAGGAGTTCGGTCCCCGCGTCATCCACGAATCGGATTCGCAGCGAGTGTTGGCCAATCTCCGTCCTCCTGCCGCGAACCCGGAGCACCAGGTGAGTACGAGGGTGCACGGCAGGAAACTGTGGTACCCACACATGCTGAAACAGCCCCAGCACGGAGAGCTTTCCCTGCTGGTCGATCAGGGCGTAGTCGGCGACTACCGCGAAATCGAGTTGCAGGAGTCAGGATACCCGGATCGAGGTCACTACATCACCCTGCCTGATCTGGTTGACTACATCCATCCCCTTCGTGACCTGCCCGAACACGGTGTGCTTGCCGTCGAGGTGGGATTGGGGTGAGTGGCAGATGAAGAACTGGCTCCCGCCTGTGTCCTTCCCCGCGTGCGCCATCGAAAGTGTCCCGGCCACGTGCTTATGGGTGTTCCGGCTGGTCTCGCACTTGATGGTATAGCCAGGTCCCCCGGTTCCCGCTCGCGGGTTGTTGGCATCCTTGGACAAGGGATCGCCGCCCTGGATCATGAAATTCGAGATCACCCGGTGAAAGCGGGTGCCGTCGTAAAACTTCTCGTTGGCCAGTTTCTCGAAATTCTCAACGGTCTTGGGCGTCTCCTCGGGAAACAGCTCCACGACGATGGTGCCCTTGCTGGTTTCAAACGTAGCGGTCTTCATGATTGAAGATTATGGGATTGAGGGATTGAAGATTGAAGATTTCAAATGGAAGATTGAACGTCCGAACAACGGCCTCGCCCAAACCTAACGCGTTTGTCCCAATCGGGCTCATTGGGCCGGCTTCCCCTCGGTCGTCAACCGGGCCAGGGTCTCTTGCCATGCCTTCAGTGTCGAGGCCGGGGCTTCGCAGGAAGTCCCAACACAAATGAAGCCCCGAGTGCCGCTCGCCGAGGCCAGCATGCCACGCACCGCCTCCGGCAGCGATCCATCTCCGTCAGAGATCTTCACCCGATGAATGACCCGTCTGGGGAAAAAGCTGCGGAGTGCGAGTCGATGCATCGCATCGGCTGTCTTGGATCCGGCGGCGTCCCCCTCTTCAACAATCACCAGGTGCGTCGCCGGCTGGACTACCCAATCAATAGCCAGCAACATGGTGGCTCCGTGCAAGCCGAGCTCGCCCGCACGACCGGCATTGGCCCTCACCAATGCATCTCGCCGCTCCCGCCAGACCAACGCGCCCGTAAGCTCCGCGAGTCTAGCCAGTGCCAGTCCGGCCATGCCATTGCCAGACGGTGTCGGTGCGTCCTGTACCGGCTTGGCGGCGGCCGGCAACAATCCTTCTCCGCCCCGACTGCGGGCCAGATCGAAGAGTCCCCCACCATCGGTGTCGAGGTAGTCGCTCCAGACCCGGTGCATGATGGCGCCGGCCCACTCGAGCCAGTCAGAATCACCGCTGTACTCGAAGGCATCAATCGCAGCCATCGCCGTAAAGACCTGATCTTCCAGCATGCCTGAGATGCCGCCCGTAGTGTGAGCAAGCTCGTCAGGTACCGTTTGCTCCGCCCGGAGCCGCCGCAGGGTGCGAAGCGCGTGCTCCCCGGCCCAGGGGTCATCCAGGACGGCCGCGGCCTGCAGAAGCGCTCCTGCCAGCATCGCGTTCCATGAGGTGTACTGGGTGCGGTCCACGAACGGTGTGGTCCGCCGGCCGCGCGTCGCTAACAACTTCGAGCGGGCCTGGCGTAGTCGCTCCTCGGCAATCGGTAGATCGAGTTTGAGCCTTCGAGCGATCGTTTCCAGCGCCTCAGCGACGAACAGAACATTCTTGGCGGGATTGTGGTGCATCTCTCCCGCAGTCCCGATGTCGTAGTGCGGAGCGATGACCGAGAGTTCCTCCTCGGTGAGGACGGCGGCGGCTTCTTCGAACGTCCAGGTGAAGTAGTCTCCATCGTCGTCCAGGCCGACATCTGCGTCCTGGCTGGCCCCATATCCCCCTTCCGAGTCCGCCAACACCTCGCGGATCCAGCGTACTATTCCGCGGGCTACCTCCGCGTATTGCTCGGCACCGAACGCTGTATAGGCATCGAGGTAGGCTCGGAGCAGTTCCGCATTGTCGTAACTCATCTTCTCGAAGTGGGGGACAATCCACTCCGCATCGACACTGTAGCGGTGGAATCCCCCACCGAGTTGGTCATGGATCCCGCCTCGAGCCATACCTTGAAGAGTCCCCTCCACGATGTCGCGGGGCCACGCTTCTCCGGTGCGGTGCCACTGCGTCAAGAGGAACCTGAGAGCCGACGGGTGGGGGAATTTGGGTTGGGTACCGAAGCCCCCATTCCTCGCATCGAACGCCCGGGCGATACTCTGAGCGGCGTCGGAGAGCAGAGCCTCGCTCGGCTCGCCCGCCAATGATTCATCGAGGTGCTGTTCCAGGACGCTCCTGATGGCGCCCACCTGGCGCAGGACCTGCTCCCGCTGATTGCGGTAGACCAGCAGAACTTGTTCGAGAACCGAGCGGAAGCCGGGCCGGCCATATTTCCCATCGGGTGGGAAGTAGGTGCCGCCATAGAAGACTTCACCCGTGGGGGTCAGGAAAGCGGTAAGCGGCCACCCGCCTTGACCGGAGATGGCCTGAACCGCGCGCTGGTAACGGGTATCAACGTCGGGACGTTCGTCGCGATCCACCTTGACGCACGTAAAATTCTGGTTGAGGAACTCGCCCAGAGCGGGGTCCTCATAAGACTCACCGTCCATAACGTGACACCAGTGGCACCACACCGCGCCGATATCCAGCAGAATCGGCCGATCGGCGGCCTGCGCCGTCGCAAACGCTTCCGCACCCCACGGGTGCCAATGCACCGGTTGGTGGGCGGCTGAGCGCAGATAGGCGGAGGTAGCCTCCGAAAGGCGGTTGGCCATGGGACTTGAGAATAGCGCTGTTGCCCCGGATCCGCGGCATCGTCACCGCGACGCGCCGCCCACTCCCCGGGACGCGTCGTTTCTCGCCGTGTTCCTTCTCACCTTCTTTGGTGTGGTGGTAGGGATGGCAGCGCTGTCGTGGCTGGTGGATCCCCTTGCCGCCTTCAGGACGGGTCTCCTGCCTCCGGCGATCAGCGCCGACCGGGACTACAAGGCGGGCCTGTATAACAGATTGCCGACGCCGCCGAGCATAGTGGTCATTGGATCGTCGCGCAGCAAAACCATCCGGCCCGCGTGCATCAACCAGCTCACTGGAGAATCCGCCTTCAACTTTGGCGTGAACGGCGCAGCTGCTGAAGACTATCTCGCCATCTTCCGGTGGCTCCATCGCGATCCCAATTCCGTAGTCCACGAGATTCTGCTTGGTGTGGACCCGGAGGCGTTGCAGGACACCGACGGACCCCATCGCCCGCTGGCCGACTCCCGCGCGCTTCGGGGGCTGGTGGCCGGGATGGTCGAGCCGCATCGCTGGAATGCCGTGGCCGAGGATCTCTGGAGCCGGCAAGCCATCGTCGCGTCGGTTCGCTCACTTCGCTATGCGGTGCTGGGGCAACCCGATCTTCCCTCTACCCGGTTGTCCGCCGACGGCGTTCAGGAATATCCCCGCTTCGATGCACAGGTCCGAAGCGGGACCTTTGCTCAAGAGGAACAGGTGCGGGGGTCCATCCCCGGCATTCTGCCGCGGTACAGCGACTTTGCCCGCCTCTCGGCTCGCAGGCTAAGCCTGCTGGCGACAATGCTGCAGGAAGCCCGCGACGCGCGCATCCAGGTAATCGCGTTCATCCCGCCGATTCACCCTGAGCTCGAGCGCGCCGGATCAGGCGGCTACCTCCCCATTCGAAGCAAAGAGACCGCGGATACGTTGCGCGGTCTGGCTCGCGCTGGACTCCTGCATTACGTCGAGGCCCGTGACCTGGCGAGCTTCGGCGGCGATCCGGCCTGGTACTACGATGCGCTGCACTTCATGCCAGCCAACGCCGACCGCCTCGTCGCGCTTCTGCTAGGGCGACAGACCGTCTGTGTTATTCAATAGCTACGTCTTTCTTCTGGTTTTCCTCCCGCTTACCCTGGCGGGCTGGTGGCTGCTGCCGGGACGGCGAGCTCGGCTCCTGTTCCTCACCGTCGCGAGCTACGTCTTCTACGGTTGGTGGGACTATCGCTTCGTCCCGCTAATGATTCTCTCTACCTCGGCCGATTTCATAGCCGGGGCGGCAATTGCTCGAAGCACTGACCGCAGGCATCGAACCGTTTGGCTCGTACTACTGCTCGTCTTCAACCTCGGCATCCTCGCCGTCTTCAAGTATTTCGATTTCTTCGCCGGCACCCTTAACGGAATCGGGCGGGCGTTGGGTTTTGCTGTCGACTTGCCGCTAATGCATCTCGTTCTGCCGGTTGGAATCTCCTTCTACACCTTCAACTCAATCAGCTACACAATCGACGTCTATCGCGGGCGACTGCGGCCAGCGCGCAGTTTTCTCGAATTCTCCTCTTTCGTGGCGATGTTCCCCCATCTAGTCGCCGGCCCGATCGTGCGCTACGCCGACATGGGCCATCAGTTCGAGAATCTGGAACGCAGACCTGATTCGGGTGAATGGGTAACCGGACTGTGGCTTCTCGTGATCGGCATGGCCAAAAAGGTTCTGGTGGCGGACGTGCTGGCAGGTGGACTGGTCGATCCACTCTGGCAACAGGCCATGCACCTTGACGCCGCCGAGGCGTGGCTCGCCACACTGGGATACACGCTTCAGATCTACTTCGATTTCTCCGGCTACAGTGACATGGCCGTCGGACTGGCCTTCCTGCTGGGATTCAAATTCCCCCAAAACTTCGATTCGCCTTACCAGTCGAGGAATGTGGCCGAGTTCTGGCGCCGCTGGCACATGTCCCTCTCCTACTGGTTGCGGGACTATCTCTACATCCCGCTTGGAGGGTCCCACGGAGGCCGCTGGCGGACGGCGCGCAACCTCGTCGTTACGATGTTTCTCGGCGGCCTCTGGCACGGCGCCGCCTGGACATTTGTAGTCTGGGGTCTGTTCCACGGAGGATTGCTCGCCGCTCACGCGCGACTGCGGCACCTTGGATTCGTGCCGCGCTCGGCGGTACTGTCAAGACTCGCCACTTTCCTGGCTGTGATGATCGGCTGGGTGTTCTTCCGGTCGCGTACACTGGGAGAAGCGGGAAGCATGCTGGCCACAATGAGCGGGGTTCGCCCCGGGCCCGGCGGGTACGAATATCTGGTCACACCGCCGATTCTACTTCTCACGGCTGCCGCACTCGCCGTCGTCTGGTTCGCTCCGAACACGTGGGCGATCCGGTTCCCGCGCAGCCGCCCCGCGGCACTCGCGCTCGCGTTCCTGCTCGCCATCTGCCTGCTCCAGTTCGCGGTGCCCAGTCCGTTCCTCTACTTCCAGTTCTAGCCAGCCTGTAACTCAGGCCTGGGGCGAGGCGTAAGGTGTGAACTGCATTTCCACCTCCTCGAGCCATAGGTGCTGCCATGACGTTTCTTCGTGCGTCCTTGTCCACGGTGTCCGGAATCGCGGCGATAGCCGCGGCCGCTCTCTCAGCCCAGCAGGCACCTCCGAGGTGCGACACGGCCGAGTTCAGGCAGTTCGACTTCTGGGTTGGCCAGTGGAACGTGACGGTGCAGGGAAAGGAGGCGGGGACCAATGACGTCACTTTGGAAGAAGACGGGTGTGTAGTGCACGAGCACTGGACCGGAGCGCGGGGAAGCACCGGGCAGAGTTTCAATTTCTACGACCGGGTGGCGCGCCGCTGGTATCAATTCTGGGTAGACAACTCGGGCAACTACCTGTACCTCTCCGGGTCCTACGCCGACAACAAGCTGCTGTTCACCGGTACGGTGACCGCGGCCGACGGCAGTAGGCAGGAGCAGCGCCTGACATTCTTCCGGAACCCGGACGGCTCCGTGCGGCAGCTGTGGGAGACATCCGGCAAGTCGGAAGAGTGGCAGGTGGCGTTCGATGGGCTGTATCGGAAGAAATAGCTGTTGCTTGACAGATATATGCGTAAGTCATATATTAATCACATGAGTGACCCTCGTGCTTCAAACCTGCTCGGCGCACTCGCCGTAGCCCTGGGAGATGAGATCTCTGCCGCCACGGAAGGCGTTGCGGGACATGCCGCTGCGAGTCCGGCCGCGATCGTCACCGTTGGCGGAGAGCCGGGCCAAGCGATCGAGAGCCTGCGTCGTGCGCTCGACCTGTCCCACTCTGGCACGGTGCGGCTGCTTGATCGGCTGGAGGAGGAGGGGATCGTAGAGCGCCGGGCAGGGAAAGATGGTCGCTCAACCGCGATATTTCTGACCGCCGCGGGAAGACGGGTCTATCAACGGATTCTCGATGTCCGGCGTCAGTCCATGGATGCAGCCCTCGGTCACTTGGGCGCGGCGGAGAGAGGCCAATTCATGCGATTGGTGGAGAAGGTCCTGTTTGGAATCACTCGCAGTCCAGCGCACTCCGATCACATTTGCCGGCTTTGCGAGCTGGACGTATGCCCAGGGGAGACCTGTCCCGTGAACTGCGCAGCGTTGGCCCGGTCCTGAGCCAGGTTCTTTGAAGGGAGTTATATATGTATGCCGCACACTTATATATCCTGAAGGCAATTAGCCCGATTCCCAGCCGCCGCTCTCAGCGCGGCGAACCGTGCCGTGACGTGTCGGAGGAAGGGCAGCGCACCAGACCCATACGTGCAGTTGAATCGAAGGCAATATCCCGCTGGCAGGCATGGACCTCCATATTGCCGCCATGGAATCTGAAGATCTTCCGGTCGTTGTCGTCGGCGCGGGTGCCGCCGGTCTGATGGCGACTATCTCCGCAGCCCAGGCCGGGGCCCGGGTAGTGCTACTGGAGGGAACCCGCGACGGCGGCCGCAAGATTCTGATCAGCGGAGGAGGAAGGTGCAACGTCCTTCCCTCGGCCCTCGATCCGGGGCGATTCGTGACCGAGTCTTCTCCTCATACCCTCCGCCGCATGCTCCTTTCCTTCCCGCTGGAGGAGCAACGAGCGTTTTTCGAGCGAGACCTCAATATCCCGCTGGTTCTCGAAGAAGAAACCGGCAAGCTCTTCCCCGTATCGAACCGGGCCCGCGACGTCCGCGATGGTCTGGTGAATCACGCGAAGCGCCAGGGCGCTCTGGTGTCCTTCGGATCCCGACTGGCCAGCCTCGAGCGAGTGCCGGCTGGGTGGCGTCTTGAAACCGCGGGTAGCGGGCCACTAACCGCTCGGTCCGTCGTGCTCGCTACCGGCGGGCTCTCGGTGCCCAACACCGGCAGTGACGGGGTCGGGCTCGATCTGGTCCGGGCGCTCGGCCATACCGTCGTCAACCCGTATCCCGCGCTCACTCCGCTTACGGGGAATTCCGCATTCCACCAGGAGCTGGCCGGTGTTTCGTTGCATTCCTCGTTGTCCGCTCAGGCCCACCGTTTCCATACGACTGGCGGGTTTCTTTTTACTCATCGCGGTTACAGTGGCCCCGCTGTCCTCGACATTTCCCACCTGGCAGCGCGAGCGCGACTCCGGGGAGAGCCGCTTCCTCGACTCACGGTGAACTGGTGCGCCCTGGGTCAGGAGGGGTGGAATGGAATGTTACAGCAACGCACCGGCGCAACAGTTGGCTCCGTCATTCGACGCCAACTTCCGGCTCGACTGGGGGAGGGGCTCCTGGTGGAGGCGGGCCTCGAGCCGGTTCTACCGATTTCTCAGCTGCCGCGCGACGCGCGACTCCGATTGGTGGATCTGCTGGTGCGATACGAACTTCCCTGGACCGGGGACGAGGGGTACCGGAAGGCCGAGGTCACGGGAGGCGGGGTAACGCTCTCTGAGGTTCACCCGACGACGCTGGAGAGCCGCCGTTGTCCCGGACTCTTCCTATGCGGAGAGATGCTCGATGCGTTCGGACCGATTGGCGGGCACAACTTTGCCTGGGCCTGGGCAACCGGCCGGGCAGCGGGAATCGCGGGGGCAAGGGTGTGAAAACAACAAGCGGCCGCCCAAAAGGGCAGCCGCTCGGTTGTCGAAATGATTTCGGATTAATTCACCCCGAAGGTGATTCCCAATGTCAGCGGGATGAAGGCAGTATTGAAGGTCTCAGTGAACACGCTGATATACCGAGCCTCGAAGAATATCTTGGAGTCGGAGCCTACCGGAAAGTTGACCCCAGCTCCGCCACCGGCCGAGAACTTCGTGCTACTGCTGCTGCCCGCTTTGACGCTGAAAACCCCGATGCCACCGACCAGGTAGGCCTTGGCTTTTCCGGAGCCGAACTCATAGACGCCATTGGCGAGACCGCCAGCCAGCTTGAACTTGCCACCGCCGGCCTCAAAATCGTTTTCGCCATAGAGGCCGTCGATTCTGAAGGAGGAGGGTGTGTGGGGTCCCGGGCGGTACCCGATGATCGCGAGGCCATGCCACCCAAAGCTCGCTGCGTCGCTATAGTCTCCCACCGGCTCCGTTCCGCCACCGCCAACACCGAAGTAGAACCCTTCCTGGGCCTGAGCCGAGCGCGCACCGACAGCGAAGAGGGCAAGGAGGGCGAGACCCGAAAGCAGATGACGTTTCATGGAATCTCCTGAACATTGTCAGACGTTTCCGCACCAGCCACGAATCGCGGCCGGCCTGAGGCTCAAGCTAATAGTGGTCAGAAGAGATTTGCAGCGACAATGGATTCGCGACTGAGGGGAGCTGTCAGCGAACCCGCCGGATCAGTTTCCGCAGCGAGTCGGGCGCGGCGCGAAGCGCGAGAGACATGCGGTAGCCGTCGTCGTCCACCCAGGTCGCGACACTCACGCCCTGCGCCGAGCTGCCGTAGAGCGTGTCTCCGTTCTCCAGCGCCGCATCGTTGATCGGTCGGAATCCAGATTCGTCCAGGGGGATTCGCTGCTGATCCAAAAGGATACGCGAGCCATCCGGTGTGTTATAGACGACCCGGACGAGATCGAGGGAGGCCTGGGCTCCGGGCACCGCGGAGCCGGGGCCGAGCTCGACGTGATCGGGATTCAGATTGCTCAGGAAGCGAATTCCACCATCGAGACGCCGTGATGCCTCACCCAGGGCAACTCGCCGGAATCCCGGCATGGTCACCGACGCGTCCGGCTTGGGAGAAGCACCCAGGGAAGCGGCAGGAGCCGGAGCCTTGGTAGTTGCGGTGCGTGACGCAGTGGATGGCGGGTCCTGCTGGACCGGGCGAGCCGATGGCGTATCAGCCGGGGCCGAGTCGACCGCTTTCGCAGTCGTGTCGATCGAGGGCGAGGCGAGGCTGTCCCTCGACATCGCGAGCTTCTCGGGAGCTCCGGCCATCGGATTCACACCGATCATCGGCGACGTCACCAGACCGTCGGACGTATTCCGTTGCAGCCGGCTGGCGGAGTACCCGACGATCAACGCCAGCGCGACGGCCGCAATCCACAGCAAGTTGGTGAGGTCGAAGCGATGCCTGGGAGCGGGATTGTCGGGGACCAGCACGAAGGCCGCGGGGAGGGCCATGGCCTGAGGGCTCGACTGGGGGTCAGGAAGAAGGGTCGCGATCTCCTCAAAGTGATCGCGCCATTCCTCAAGCCGATGCCCACATCCGCGACACTCGGCAGCATGGGCCAGCACCACGTCGATGTCCAACCGGGACATCTTGTGGTTCAAGAGCTGCTCGAGCGTGCGTTCGTCTATGTGCGCCATTGCTTCTGAAAATCCGAACCTGCTGAATCCCTAATCTAGCGCGAGTTTCCTACAAAGTAGGGGCCGAAACCGGTCACCGCACCCGTCGTGCCAGAGCGCGCAAGGAGTCGGTCGGGAGAAATCCCCTAAGCGCAAGCCGAAACATGGTTTGCGAGACCCAGTTGAGGCTGGAAGCGCCATCCGGGGCCGGCGTCACCAAGGTATCTCCCGGAAGCAGGTTCAGCCTGGAGGTGGCTCCAGGGGCCTGAGCGGCGCCCTCGGGTCGTTGCGCGATTCGCTGTTGATCGAGCCAAAGTTGACGTCCTGGCGGGTCATCGTAGACGACTCGCACCACCTCCTGCTCGGGATTCCCGCCGGCGAATGCGGCGCCCGGGCCCACCAGGACCATCTGAGGAGTCATTCCATCGATCAGCAACACGCTTCCACCGAGAACCCGGACGGCCTCCTCCAGAGAGCTAGCCCGGAATCCGGAGGAGATCTCGGTGTTCAGGACTTTGGGCTTGGGCATCGGCGCTTCTGCCAGACGGCCCGGGGGTTCGGCTTGGGCCCTGGCATCTTTCTCGTTCCGTTCCTTATCCCGGAGCATCTGCCCCTCCGCGCCCGATTCGTCCAAAGCATCCGCCCGCTCGCCGGACCTGGATGAATCTCCGAGCGCACGCTTGTTCGCTGTGACTGGGGCTTCCGCAGCCTTGGTACCCGGAGCGGACTTGGCGGCTCACGAAGGAGTTGAAGGCGGCGCAAGATAACAAGAAGGGGATGCAACCCCTCGACCGCCTCAAGGACGCCTTCTCGCAACTCAAGGACATGC